>CALFWI010000373.1 GCA_937928615.1 uncultured Saprospiraceae bacterium
TTTTTATTGCTTTTATTGGTAGCCATGACTACCTCTCTAACTGCTCAAGAGACTGTCTGGCCAGGAGACGTTAATAATAATGGTGTTGTTACTGAAGCTGATTTATTATATCTAGGTTTAGGTTTCGGAGATAGTGGTGCTAAAAGGAAAGACACGACTGTTCTTTGGACACAAGAATTCATTACAACCCCATGGGCAACTTCGGCAGTTCCAGGCTTAGACTTATCGCTGGCCGATTGTAATGGTGATGGAGACATTGATGCGAATGATGTAGCCGTAATTAAGCGAAACTTTGGCAAAAGACACTCTGATGGTACTTCCTTACCAGATGAAATTTTAGTAGCTACTCCAGGTATTGACCCTGCTTTTAATGTGCCTGAAAATACCGATTTGGATATTTTCCCCAATACTCCCATTACCATTCCTATTCATTTAGGGAATGACAGCTTATCAGTAGAAAGCTTATTAGGTATTGCTTTTTCTATTAGAGTTAATGGACAAGCTTTTAATGAATCTGCTACTACTTTCCAATTAAATGGTTGGTTACCAAGCAATAATGCGGAAATTATTAGGAATGAAGATTTAGCAGAATCGGTAACTAAAAATGACCCAGAAAAGTACATTGTAGCTTATACTAAAACTAATAAAACAGCTTCTGGGGGAAATGGTCTTATTGGAGAACTTACTTTAACGTCTGGTTTTGTAGTAGAAGCAGATTTAGAAGATTTCAGAATCACCATAGACAGCATCACCCTAATAGACGAACAAAGAAATTTAATGCCCATAGTCGGCACAGAAATCACCTTCAATCCAGTAAGATTTCTAGATAGTACCGCTGCCACTACCACTATTTGTCAAGGCGACAGCATCAACTTTAATAATGACCTTTTGACCGAAAGCGGTATTTATCGAGATACCTTACAAAATGTCTTTGGTGGAGATAGTATTAGCATTCTAAATTTAAATGTAATACCAAATCCAGCCGCTACTATCAATGAAACGATTTGCCAAGATGAGATTTATTTATTTGGTGAAGATACGCTACGTCAGGCAGGTACTTATACCAATATGTCACAAGCGTTTAATGGCTGTGATAGTACAACTACCTTAGAATTAACCGTTTTAGATACTTTACAAACCGTTATAGAAAAAACCATTTGTCAAGGCGATAGCTTTGAATTTAAGGACCAATTTTTAACCACCGCAGGGAATTATCGAGATACTTTAACTGCTGCGAATGGTTGCAACCAATATGTTGTCTTGAATTTAACCGTGGATGATACCCTACAAAGTATCATTGACCGCACCATTTGTCAAGGAGATAGTTTTGAGTTTAATAATCAATTCTTAACGACCGCAGGGAATTATCGAGATACCTTAACTGCAGCAAATGGTTGTAACCAATATGTTGTCTTGAATTTAACCGTGGATGATACCCTACAAAGTGTCATTGACCGCACGATTTGTCAGGGAGATAGCTTTGAATTTAATGGACAATTTTTAACAACCGCAGGGAATTATCGAGATACCTTAACCGCAGCAAATGGTTGTGACCAATATGTTGTATTGAATTTAGCAGTGGATGATACGTTACAAAGCGTGATTGACCGCACCATTTGTCAAGGCGATATGTTTGCTTTTAATGGACAAACGCTAATGGACGCAGGCACTTATCGAGATACTCAAATCGCCGCCAATGGTTGTGACCAATACATTGTCTTAAATTTAAGTGTCGCTGAAAAATTTCAGACAACTTTAACCCAAAGTATTTGTCAAGGTGAAGCTTATCTTTTTGGGGAAGAAGCAAGGGTTGAAAGTGGCATTTATCAACAGAACTTGTCAGCAATGAATGGTTGTGATAGTGTTGTTACTTTACATTTAACAGTCAATGAAATAGCAGAAACTTCCATTAGTCAAACCATCTGTGAAACGGCGGTTTATGATTTTAATGGACAAGCATTAGCAACAGCGGGTATTTATCGAGACACCCTTGCTACGGTCAATGGTTGTGATAGTTTTGTGGTCTTAATACTGAAAGTCTCTGACCGTTTTGAAACCGAATTGAATAAAGCGATTTGTGTGGGAGAGTCGATGTCTTTTAATGGGCAAACAATTGACGCCTCAGGCATCTATCAACAAGATTTTGTAGCAGCAAATGGTTGTGATAGTATGGTGACCTTAAACTTAACCGTTAATGCAACTGACTTCACGGCTTTAAGTGAAGAAATTTGTGCTGGCAGTAGTCGTTCTTTTAACGGACATGATTTATCCGAAGCAGGTACTTATTTAGATACTTTAAGTACGCAAAATGGTTGTGATAGTATGGTTGAATTAATCTTAACGGTTGCGCCAATGATAGAAAGTACCTCCGAACAAACCATTTGTACAGGAGATACGATTGAATTCCATACCTTTATTTTAACGGAGACCAATTCCTACACAGCTATGCTAAAAACTGCTGAAGGTTGTGATAGTATGGTTATTCTTAATTTACTAGTTTTAGAAAATATTGAAACGACTATTGAGGAAATGCTCTGCCCACAAGATAGCTTGCTATTTGGCGGCGATATGCTCACCGAAGCAGGTGTTTATACACAAAATTTAATCTCAACGGATGGTTGTGATAGTACCGTTACGTTAAATCTAACGATGGGGGTAGCAGGAGCAGGTGGTTGTCAATCCGTCAGCATAGAAGAGGCATTTTTACAAAGCATCGAAATTTATCCAAATCCAGTACGACAAAGTTTATTTATTAATGCGCCAACGGTTCAATTAAATCATATTCGCTTAATTAATTTAACGGGGCAGGTCTTAATAGCACAAACTTTTAACCGTGGCAACTCCCCTATTCAACAAGAAATAAATATGGCGGATGTAGTGCCTGGGGTTTATTGGGTGTTGATTCAGACGGAGTATGGTTTGCGGCAGGAAAAGATTGTGAAATTTTGATAAAGCTGTTATTATTTTGTCAATAAAAAATATATAATCCGTTGTATTAATTGGCTACCAGTCTATGATTAAACTATTTTGAGAAGACCTTGGAGGTTTCCAAAAACCTCCAAGGTCTAAAAGCGCAATAATCAGCAACTTATGAAAGGGCTAAAATTCAGTCATTTACAATCATAGACGGGTAGTCTATTAATTTTTCTACAGCGGATAATTAAAGGACAACGGATTTTATCTTGGTAATATATAAAGTAAATAACCTTCTTTCTATTCCTTTTTTTACGATTGTCTAGATGTAAATTTGTAGCAATTTTAAAGCAAAAAAGGTCGGTAACTCCAAAGCTACCGACCTTTATAATTTACTAGCCTACTGCTATAAGCCAATTATCTAATATCATAAGAAAATCCTACTTTAAAAGATACCCCTCTTTGGTAGCTTTCGAACACATATTCGGTATCGTTATAATTAATTACTTTTTGGAAGTCTGTATTTAAAATATTGTTGACGCCCAATTTGATACTATATTTTTCCGCAAAGCGCTTTCTGATAGAAAAATCTAATTGTGGTCGAGATTTTTCGTAGTTATCTAAACCTGATAAATTCGATTCTGCTAAACGGTTACCAAAATTATTGAAAGATAAAATACCATCTAAACCATTATCCAAATTATTATACGTCAAAGAGGCATTGAATAAGAATGGAGATTGGTCTTGGAATGGTCGCTTGGCAGAAAAATCAGCAATAAAATTCTCTCTAATCGCTACTAACTCTTCGTTTTGAATTTCTGTTTCAGAATGGATAAAGGAAACATTCGTAGAAAATTTAAAGTCTTTTAAGCCATTATGGATAAAGCCTAAATTCTTTCTATATTCTAATTCTACCCCGTAAATCTTAGCTTCATCTACATTGATTGGCTTAATCTCTGGATTCTGTGCACTAGGAATGAAAGCAGAAATAATTGGATTATCAAAGTTCTTGTAATAAGCACTTACGGCAATGATTTCTCCTGCTTTAGGGAACATTTCCCATCTCAAATCAAAGTTTTGAATTAAAGACCGTTGTAATTCAGGATTACCCGTAAAGATTGGTCCACCGATGAAATCGAAAGCAGAAAATGGAGCAACCTCTCTCATATTTGGTCGAGCCAAAGTCTGCGTGAAAGACCCTCTGATATTCATTTCTTCGTTCAATCGGTAAATTAAATTAGCCGATGGTAAGAAATCAACCTCATCAATTCTTCCTTGCTGCTTAGTTTCATCCGCACTAGTTACCGTAAAGTCCGTTGTTTCTATTCGTAATCCACCAATAAACTGAAATTTGTTAAACTCATAAGTTGTCATCGCATAACCAGCTAGGATATTTTCTGTTCCTACATAATTATTCGCTGGTACTTTTTCATCGGTTACAAATAAGGCAATTAAGTTTCTACCTCGATTATCTTCGCCAACGATTCCTGTGTTGTTTTCTGCAAAGAAAGCATCTGCATCACCTGTAAAGTCTTCGCCTACTCTCGATTTATTTTGAATTTGGAAACGCTCTTCGTCAAAGGTTCTTTCCTTAGTAGAGTAAGAAGCACCAAACTTGATTTTGTTTGCTTTATTTTTGGTGATAGGCAAAGTGAAATCTAATTTCCCTTGACTTTGTACATCCGCTAAATCTCTATAGTAGTGGAAAGGTAATGGATATTCAGATGGAGAGATAAAATAAGCTACGTTCCCGTCTGCCGCTGCTATTGGGTCAAATGTATTAGCAAAGAAACGCAAATCTGGCTCAGATTGAGATAATTGCACCTTACTTCCAGCCCATTCAATTTTTAAGTTATTTAAAGATGGAATAACATGTTCTCCCATCAATTGTAAACTCAATAATTCTCTTTCTTGAAATAATAAACTTCTTGTTTCAAAGATATTATTTCCAGAAATAATCCCTGAATAAGGGCCTGATAAAAATCCTGCGCCTTTCTCAGCATCGTGGTTATAAAAAGCATTGAAGCTAATTTTATTCGTTCCTGCAAATTTGTAAGATAAATTGGCTAAAGCCCCAACTTGTGCATTTTCTGTGTCTTCGCTACCCGTCAAGTTGAAGTTATCATTTAAGATTGGGGCATCCAAACCTGGCGATTCTGGATTGGTTCTTTGCAAACCAACTTTAGACCGATAGTTTCTTCTATAATTAATACCGACCAAAAAGCCTAATGGATTATTGCCAACTTGTACTTGATTTCCTACAGAAAAAGCAATGCTTTGGTCTAAAGGCGTTGTCATAGTTGTAGCTGTTTTCTGAGGATTTAAAGCCTTAGATGCTTGATCGACAACTGCCGCTAATTCATCGTTATTCCGTCCTCTGATATAAGCACTAGAAGTTAAATTTGCTTTATTCGCTGGGTCTTGTAAAATAGCTGGTAGGTCTCTTGTTCCATCATCATACCCCAACCAATCTGTTTTCCCACCTTGATAAGTCAAGAAATTATCGTTCAAAGAAGAAACGGTATTATAAGTAGTAGAAGCAGAAAAAGATAAGGTAAATCTTTCTGGAAAGCTCTTTGTTTTCAAGTTCACATTTCCACCTGTTACGGTCCCTGGTTGGTCAGGTGTAAAGGTCTTCGTAATGACTAAGTTATCTAATAAATTTGCTGGAATTAAATCCAACGGCGTACTATTTTTATAAGGATTGGTACTCGGTAATTGAATCCCATTCATCTGAGTATTGATGTAACGGTCACTCAATCCTCTAATATTCACATATTTCCCACCAATAACCGATGCACCAGAAACTCTTTTAGCAGATTCTGCGGCATTGCTACTACCAATTCGGCTCATTTCCTGTGAAGAAATACCATCTTGAATCGCATAAGATTTTTTCTGCAACATCAATAAAGCATTTTCAGAACGGTCAATTCTCGTTGCTTTTACCACAACTTCCGTCAATTCTAAACTTTCGTCCGTCATCGGGAAATCGACTACGGTAATGTCATCAGCTTTAACAACTACCTCTGTAATGGTTTTCGAAGTATATCCAACATAAGATACCTCTAAAGCATAAGTACCTGCTTCAATAGTCAGTTCGTAGTTACCATCTAAATCCGTTTGCGCCCCAATAACTGGGCTCGTATTTAAAACGACGACGTTGGTAAACATTAATGCCTCTCCTGTTTTTTGGTCATTAATCGTTCCTCGAATGGTGCCTTGTTGCGCAAAAACGCTGTTGGTTAGCAAAAGAGCTAGGAAAAAAATGATTTGTTTGATTTTCATGATAAATTAGTGATTAGATAAATTGAACCAGTATTTATTAGCAGATAAAGTACTGGTGTTAGCAGTTTTTTTGTTGTGAGTTGCCAGTTGCCTGTTGCCAGTTGTGAGTCCCATGTAAAACTGGCAACAGGTAACTGGCAACTGGCAACCGATAACTCTATTTTAAAACAACCAATTGCTTGGTTAAGACAATTGCTTCATTGCTCAAAGTGTAGAAATAGATGCCATTCGCTAAGTCCGTTACGTCTAATTCAATCGTGTTTAAGCCAGCAGGATAAGCGGCATTATCAATGAGTCGAGTAATTTCTTTTCCTGTATAATCAAAGATGGTTAAGCTGATATTTTTCTTAGTCGCTAGCGTAAAGCCTATTTGAGTCGTAGTCGTGGTAGGATTTGGGCTATTCTGAGTTAAAGCATACCCTTTTGCTTGTATTTCTATTTCTGCAATCGAAGTGGTGATTGCGGAGCAATCGGCAGTTGCAGTTGGTACACCGAAAGTAAGAGTAGGGTCTAAAATACCATAAGTAGCTAAAGCCGTCCATTTTTGTAACCAAACTGTTCCTTGTCCAAATGCCCCCATAAAGCATACAGGTGTAAAGAAAGCATCGGATGGGTAGTTATCTATATGTGCAGCATCCGTAGTGGTTAAGCCTTCTCCTAAAGGATTGAAAGTGCCATTATCTACTCTAGCAATGGTCAACTGTGGATTTTGAATGACATTATTATTAGCTGTTAGGTGGTCTATTAAAAATTGAGCATTAGCATCTTCTGCATCGTTGGTTGCTCGAATCAATCCGTCACCTCCTGCATTTAATTCATTTCCATTACAGAAATTCCACCAAACATTATTAGATAAGACCAATTCACCAGCTTCCATTTTCTGACGACTATCAGTACCACTTGCTCGGTCTTCTACTTCTACACCAAAAACATATTCTGTAAATATACTATTGGCAATCATTCCCGCCGAACCATCTCTAAATAATACGCCAGTAGCGTTTTTAGCAGAAGCACCGCATCCTGCACCAATAAAAGTAGCATTATAAATAGTTGGATTAGACGCAGGTGCACCATCATCAGGTTTTGCACCATCTAATTCGCCACCATTATCCCCCTCATCGTCTCCTGTTAATGCCAACCAAAATTGACCATTTCCTCTCCAGCCTAAATCCCAATCGTAATGATCATCACCACAAAAAGAAACGGCTGCATATTTTAGATCAACCGCTCCACCGAAAAATTCAATCCCATCATCCTGATTTGCTATTACTTCAATATTTTCGATTATGGTTCCATTACCAACAGCTCCTAAAGTCAAGCCATTAATTTCATTACCTGGAGATAATTCCGCTCCACCGTGTCGGATAGATACATATTGTAGAATACCAGAATTATCAGCATCGTTATCTCCGCCAAATAAGGCTCTTGCCTCACCGTCAGGAATACCTTCTACTCTAGTTTCAGGAGTAGTATTAGCTAATTGTCCGTAGCCTAGAATAATCAAACCTCCCCAAAAACCTCTATCATTTCCCGTTAAGTCGATAGGGTCGTTTATGTCATCCACTTCTGCTGTAAAAACAATCGGTGCATCTGCTGTACCTAGCGCATTGATTTTTGCGCCTCTCGCAATGATTAGTGCCGAAGCATTATCACTAGTAGAAGGAGATTCAATGCCTTGGATAAAAGTCCCTGCCTCAATATTAAGAATCCCCCCTTCTTCTAAAAAAACAAAACCGTCTAATTGGTAAACATTATTAGCCGTCCAATTATAAGTAGTGTTTCCCTGCAAATCATTATCAGTAATTCTAATAATATTTTGTGCTTGGATGGATAATCCTAAGAGTAAAAAAGGTAAGAAAGTTAGAATTTTTTTCATGATTGATTGTAAATAGATTAAAACAGTATTTTAATGTATACTGCAAATATCTATTTCCAATCTAAGCTAATATTTAAGCCAAGTTTAAACTTTTGTAAAAGATGAGGTAGGGAATGTTAATTTTAGATTAAGGGATTTTTGACGTTTTTTAAGGACAAAATTTTCAAAATTATTATTTAATTTAACTTTCTAAAAATGCGACATTTTACATCATAAAAACACAATAAAAAAGAATATAATTTGGTTTGGTTTCTCTTTTTGGAGTATTCATAAAATTTACGTTAACTTAACATAATAAAAGTGACTTTGGCAAAGTACTTATTTTTAGCATTATAGAGGAAGTTGACGGCTCAGAAACGGCCTACTTTTTTACTGTATCGTCAAAATTAAGAACAAATTATTTGTCCTTTTGTATCAATTATCGTTCTTTGCAGAAGCTAGAAAAATAATGACTATCTGTATCGAATTAGAAAAAATGTGCTTTAATGCCATTTAATTCACCATATACCCTCAACCATACACCATTTTATCATCTTATTATGAAAAAATACATCGCCGAATTAATTGGCACTTATGCCCTCGTTTTTTGCGGAACAGGTGCAATCATGATTAATGAAATTTCAGGTGGCGCAGTTGGACATTTGGGCATCGCCTTAACTTTTGGCTGTATTGTCATTGCTATGATTTATGCTATTGGAGAAATTTCTGGTGCACATATTAACCCTGCGGTAACCATTGCTTTTTGGAGTGCAGGAGAATTTGAGGGAAAAGAGCTACTTCCTTATATCGTAGCTCAATTAATAGGAGCGATGCTAGCAAGCGCCTCCCTTTATTTTTTATTCCCTACCGCTACTACAATGGGCGAAACCTTACCTTATGGCACCATTTCACAATCTTTTATACTAGATATCATTCTAACTTTCTTCTTAATGTTTGTGATTATTAATGTAGCGACGGGTGCTAAAGAAACGGGCATGATGGCAGGGTTGGCTATT
>CALFWI010000374.1 GCA_937928615.1 uncultured Saprospiraceae bacterium
CGACATGGAATTTATGCCTGAAGCTATTAAAGGGCAAGCTTTATTTGAGCCTAGTAACAATCCGAATGAAGAGAAAATAAGGGTGAAATTGCGGGGTTTATGGAAGGAGAAGTATGGGTATTAATCGGTTGGTCGTTATGATAATTACTGATGGTGGAAAACGTATCTGATAATTTCAAATTCTAACGACACCCCACAAATATTAAAGAAAAGTTCATTGACATAAAAGACATCATAAAAATCAGTACAAATAAAGGACAAGAAGCCTCTTTAAGATATGTCAAAAATTTAGTATATTATAGCGTTCTAATATCACTAAAAAAAAGAGATGATAACTACCGATCAGATTACTTACTTAGCTGCAGAATTAAATGATAAACGCTTAACGAATAGATTTAATCAAATCATAGAAAAAGTGTCCAGTAATCCTTCAAGCAGTATTCCTCAAGCCATGGAGTGCAAAGCTGCTAGTAAAGGGGCTTATCGTTTTTTCAACAATAAAAAAGTTAGCTCAGAGCAGTTATTGGCTGCTCATACAGCTAGTATTTCCGTCAGTAATTGTGAAGAACAGAGCTACTATTTAGTTCTATCAGACACGACAACTTTAGATTATACTGGCAAACGAGGGGCAGCTAATTTCGGATATTTAACCAAGCCTTACTTGCGAGGTTTTTACCTTCATAATGACTTGATAGTGAATCCATTGGGTGCGCCCATTGGTTTGTTGAAACAGCATTATATTAATCGAGATAAGGATTATTTTGGTAAATCCTATGAACGAAAATATTGGCCTATTGAGGAAAAGGAAAGTGCCAGATGGTTGAATAGTTTTCAAGCGGCTCAAGACTTTAGTGAACAGCACCAAGTCAATAGTGTTTGGGTAGCTGACCGAGAGGCAGATATAATAGAAGTATATGCGGCGCGTTGGCAATCCCAGACTCACTTTTTGGTTCGTGCTCAGTATGACCGTTGCTTAGCCAATAGTGCTAGTAAATTATATTCCTTACTTAAACAGCAAGCGGTCGCAGGAAATTACGAAATTGAGATTGATGACCCTCAAAGTTCCCAATCACGTACCGCGCAATTGGCCGTTCGATATTGCCCAGTAACCTTAAAAATTAGTAGCCATGCCAAGAATAAGCAACAAGTCGGGCAACCTGATATGTATGCCATCGAAGTTTATGAAATAAATGCTCCTGATGAAGTCGAAGAACCTATTCGTTGGGTCTTACTTACTTCTCTACCAATTCTTAGTTTTGAGCATGCCTTACAGGCTATACAATTTTATGTCAAACGATGGTTGGTGGAGCGATTTCATTACCTCCTCAAATCAGGTGGAGCTAAGGTGGAACAATTACAAATCGAACAACCTCAACCCTTACACAACGCTATTACTACTTATAGTATCGGTATAATAAATATTATGAAAATAAGGTATTTAGCTGAAAACAAACCAGATATGAGCATTACGGACGCTGGAATCACCTTTTTGGAATGTGAAATACTTTATGCCTATGCTCAAGCTAATATCTGTAAGAACTTAGTATTTGACCCCGATAATCTACCTACTGTATGGGAATATTGTCGAGTCCTTGGAATGATTGGAGGTTTTATTCCTCGTAAAAGCCAACCCCTGCCAGGTTTAAAAATATTAACCCGTGCTTCCGAGAAACTAAAACTCTTACTCGCTGCTTTTGATGTCTTTATGTCAATGAACTATTAATACTTGTGGGGTGTCGTTAGACTTTTGGAAGTATCAGATACGGAGAGTAGGCGTTGACTACTTACCTTTTGACCGACTAAATATTGCCAATGACAAACCAGAATACTGCTACTCCCTACTGGGAAAATCCTGCCATTTTTAATATCAATCAGGAAAAACCACATGTTCCGCTTGTGCCCTTTCCAGATATGGCTAGTTTTTTAGCCAATGATATTAAAGCCTCTCCTTTTTATCAATCTTTGAATGGTCAATGGAAATTCCATTGGGTAGATAAACCTGCGGACAGACCTGTTGATTTTTACCAATCCCATTTTGATGCCAATCATTGGGGAGAAATAGCAGTACCTGCCCATTGGGAATTAAACGGTTACGGATATCCAATTTATGTCAATGATCGCTATCCCTTTGAAAAAAATCCACCTTTTATTCCATACGAATTTAACCCCGTAGGATCTTACCTCAAAGAATTTGAAATACCATTAAACTGGGAAGGAAAAGAAGTTTTTATTCAATTTGGTGCCGTTAAATCAGCTAGTTATTATTGGATAAATGGGGAGTTTTTGGGCTATAATCAAGATTCTAAAACACCTGTTGAATTTAATTTAACCAAATTTTTAAAAGCAGGAAAAAATACGATTGCTGTCGAAGTGTATCGTTGGTCGGACGGATCCTATTTAGAATGCCAAGATTTTTGGCGCATGAGTGGAATGACTCGGGACGTTTTTTTATGGGCTACACCGAAAACGTATATTCGAGATTATTTTGTGCAAGCGGATTTATCGGACGATTATGAGGATGGACTGTTTGGGGTAAATGTTGAAATGAGTGATAAGTTGGCTGTTGGAACTTTGGAATGTCGATTGTTGCCTGCTGCTGGAGAGGTCTCCATTTATGAGGAGACTATTGTTTTAGATGGTACAAATTCAGCGATTCATTTTCAACAAAAAATAAAAC
>CALFWI010000375.1 GCA_937928615.1 uncultured Saprospiraceae bacterium
TATCTATGCCAGATAATTCAAAAGACATGGCATTTCAACCATTAGATCCTGCCATTAAAAAGAAAATTCGCTTAGAACAAGAAGCTAGAGAAAAGGCTCGGCTTGCAAGAATGGAAGAAAAACGAAAATTGATTAAAGATACAGACCTACCTAAATCATCTGGAGGGGGAGGAAATGTGATTTTCTTTAACTGATGCGAGTTGCCAGTTACCAGTTGCCAGTTGTCTGTTTGACAGGTAACGGGCAACTCGCAACTCATTTCGTTTTTAATTAATTAGAGTAAAGATTAAGGGAGTAGTTCATGCAACCCGCAATTCACAACTCGCAACTCGTTAACCGAATGCAAAGAGTACTTTTCAACTTCTATCTAGCCTTAGAAGGCGTTATGGCAAATCAATTAAGAGCCATGTTGACTGCCTTAGGAATTATTTTTGGTGTGGGAGCAGTGATAGCCATGCTGGCAATAGGAACAGGCGCCAAACAATCTATTTTAGATCAGATGAAACTGATTGGCACGAATAATATAGTCGTTAAAAGTGTTATTTCTTCTGATGGAGAAGGCGAAGGCAGTAATCAAGGACAAGGGAAAAAAGATAAAAAGCCTTGGTCTCCAGGATTAACCATTAAAGACGTGAATGCTATTGCTAAAGCAATACCTACCATTGAAGAAATTAGCCCTGAAATTATTTTACCCTTAAATATTGTTCGAGATGGTAAACATCAAAAAGGGCGGTGTATTGGGGTAACGAATACCTTTTTTGAACTAAATAATTTACAGATTGCTAAAGGCAAGCCTTTTCATTTTATCCATGAAGAAGCGGGGAAACCTGTTTGTATTATTGGTAAAACAATAGAAAAAAAGTTTTTTAGTGATGGAAGTGCGCTTGGAAAAAAAATCAAATGTGGAAATGTTTGGTTAACTGTTATTGGTATTTTAGAAAAGCGAATTGCGACGAAAGAGAGTTTAGCAAACTTGGGTATTCGAGATTATAATGCAGATATTTATGTGCCAGTGACGACGACTTTGTTACGGTTGAAAAATAGGGCATTGGTTAGTCAAAATGACCTTAAAGAAAATAACTGGGATGATGCGAGTGACGCTGCCCAAAATTACCACCAATTGGATAGAGTAGTTGTGCGGGTAAAAGATTCCAAAAAATTACAAGCGACAGCTGATATCATAGCTCGATTATTAAAAAGAAAACATGGCGGAAAAATTGATTTTGAAATAGAAGTGCCTGAATTATTACTCCAACAACAACAGAAAACACAAGAGACTTTCAATTTTGTGTTAGCGGTCATTGCCGGTATTTCTCTATTGGTCGGTGGCATCGGTATTATGAATATTATGTTGGCTTCTGTTTTAGAAAGAATCAAGGAAATTGGGGTCCGTCGTTCTTTAGGGGCTAACCAAAAAGACATTGTTTTACAATTTCTTTTTGAGGCCATTTTTATTAGTTTAATTGGCGGAATTTTAGGAATTATTTTAGGGGTAGTTGCGGCAAAAACGATTGCTTCTTATGCGGACATTCCAACCATTGTTTCTAATTGGTCAATTCTCCTATCTTTTGGTGTGGCAGCTAGTGTAGGGTTAGTTTTTGGTTTGTTTCCTGCTCAAAAAGCAGCGGCACAAGACCCTATTAAAGCCCTACGTTCTGATTAATTACAAGATGACAGGATTATGTTGGATTTACAGGATTGTCCTCATAACCCCTACGTCTTTGTACCTTTAAACCTTTACCCTTCTATACCTTTAAACCTCTACACCTCTAAAATATGTACACCCGACTTTTATATATCGCCATTGTTTTATTAAATTTTACTTTCCTAAACGGACAAACAAAAACGCTTCAACTTTCCTTATCAGAAGTCGTAACGCTCGCACAAAGTGATGCGCCAGATGTGTTGATTGCCAATACCAGATTGAATAATAGTTATTGGCGTTATAAATCATTTTTAGCCGATTATAAACCACAGATTAATTTAGATGCGCAGTTACCTAATTTGAATCGCTCGATAGCTTCTATTACGTTACCTGATGGTACAGATGCCTTTATCAATCGTTCTTTAATGTCTTCTAGTTTGGGGCTACAATTAAGCCAGCAGATAACAGCGACGGGAGGGACGGTGTTTGCGTCTACCAATATAGAACGAATTGATATATTCAAAACGAATAATAATCCAAGTACCCAATCTTATTTATCTGCCCCGATTTCAATTGGTTTCATCCAACCGTTATTTGCTTATAATCAACTGAAATGGAATAAAAAGATAGAACCTTTGCGTTATTCTGAGCGAACAAAAGAATATGCAGAAGAAATGGAAAGTGTGGCTTTTGAAGCGGCAAATTTGTTTTTTGATGTCCTGATTGCCCAGTTAAATTTAGCAGCAGCAGCACAAGACAAGATTAATGCAGATACCCTTTTTGCGATTTCTAAAGGTCGATTTAGCGTAGGTAAAATAGCCGAAACAGAATTATTACAAATTGAATTACAATCATTGAATGCCGATGCAAATGTCGCACAAGCAGGCTTGAATGTAACAACGAATACGGAGCGACTACGAAACCATTTGGGGATAAAAGAAGCCGTTATTTTTGAGTTAGAAACGCCCACAGATATTCCAACTTTTTTAATAGATTCAGAAAAAGCCTTAAAGTTTGCTCGAATGAATCGAAGTAATTCGGTCAACTTCGAGCGGCGTTTATTACAAGCAGAAGGAGAAGTAGAACAAGCGGATAAAGAACGATTCAATATTAATTTATTTGGTCGATTTGGATTGACGCAGACCGCCAATAATTTTGGAGATGCTTTTAATAATTTGTTAGACCAAGAAGTAGTTCGATTAGGTGTTAATATGCCCATAGCCGATTGGGGAAAGACCCAAGCTAGCAAAGAAATTGCGGCTTCTAATCTCGAATTAACTAAAGTCTCCATCGAGCAAGAAAGAGTCAATTTTGAAAGAGATATTTTGATAAG
>CALFWI010000376.1 GCA_937928615.1 uncultured Saprospiraceae bacterium
TATACAAAAGTGTTTCTAAAGAATCATTCAAATGATGTGCCGTTGCAACAAACTGATAATCATTCATTTGCAGCAATTCTCCGAACCATTGATAGCGTAATTCTCTAGCAATGAGCTCAACAGATTTATGCTGTTTCTCACTTTCTTTAATGGTTTCAAATCGTATCGTATGGAAGGGAATCTCCCAAGCTATCGCTAATTTTTCGACCATTTTTTCATCTCCATCCGAGGCTTCCCCTCTCAGTTGAAAATTACAATGAGCAATGGCAAAATTAAATCCAGCTTGCTTAAATAAATAAGCCATGACCATAGAGTCTAGTCCTCCACTAACCGCAAGTAACACTTGATCGGGAGCAGAAAAAAGTTGGGTATCTTCTATGTAATCTTTAAAGGCAACTAACATTTAAAATATAGGAATTAGGTTTTTATCGAAAAAAAATGTCAAATTCATGTCTTTACAAAAGAGAAAAGGCATAAATCTATTAGTAGTGCCAAAGTTAAAAAATTAAACGAGCGAAAAAATAAGAAATGGAACGATTTTAATCTTTTTTTTGGTTAGCCTTTTAATTATTTTAGCATAAACGGGTTTTTTCCCTTTAGCTTAGATAAATTTGCAACTTTTATCCAAGAAGCCAGAAGCCAGACCGAAAATTGAAATTTTCTGTCAGAAGTCAGACTTACGACGCAGACCACGCCTCATATCTGACTTCTGACAGTTTATGTAATAAATAGTCTGACTTCTGACCTCTCAACTAGCAATACTTTAGAACTAATACAACATAATGGATTTTTTAGAAGAATTAAAGTGGCGAGGCATGTTACACAATTCAACGCCAGGTGTAGCACAAGCATTATCCAAAGGGATGAAAACGGGGTATATTGGGTTTGACCCAACCGCTCCTTCTTTGACCATTGGTAATTTTGTGCAAATTATGCTCCTTAGATTATTTCAACTATCTGGACATAAGCCAGTTATATTGATGGGGGGCGCTACGGGTAGAATCGGAGATCCTTCTGGAAAAAATAAAGAAAGAGATTTAAAATCGTTTGACGAACTAGACTCCAATCTTAGTTTTCAAGCCAAACAATTTAGTAAATTTCTAGATTTTGACGGTGTAGAGAATAATGCCGAAATGGTCAACAATCTAGATTTTTATAAAAATATGAATGTCTTAGATTTTCTTAGAGATGTCGGTAAGACTTTGACGGTCAATTATATGTCTTCTAAGGAATCGGTTAAGAAACGGGTAGAAACAGGTCTGTCTTTTACAGAGTTTAGTTACCAATTATTACAAGCTTACGATTTCCAATGTTTGTATGAAAATAAAGAGGTGGTTCTACAAATGGGGGGTTCTGACCAATGGGGAAATATCACTTCTGGAACAGAGTTTATCCGTAAGAATATACAAGGAAGCGCACACGCTTTGACCACGCCCTTATTAACCAAAGCAGATGGTACTAAATTTGGCAAATCAGAAGCAGGGAATATTTGGTTAGACCCGAAGATGACTTCCCCTTATAAATTCTACCAATTTTGGATTAATGCAGATGATAGAGATTTGCCAACTTTTACTAGATACTTTACCTTAAAATCTAGAGCAGAAATCGAGCAAAGAGAAAAAGATTTAGCAGATGACCCAAGGGAAATGAAGCGTTTATTAGCGGAAGAATTAACGGTAAGAGTGCATTCACAAGCGGATTATGAAGCAGTTTTAAAAGTATCTGAATTGCTTTTTAATAAAAAGGCCAGTAAGGAAACTTTATTAGCCTTGGATGAAAATTCCTTAGCAACGGTCGCTGGAGAAATTCCTTCTTTTAAAATTACAAAAGCGCAACTTGGCGAAGGTTTAAACATTGTCGATTTAATGTCGGAAGCGACCACTATTGTTAAATCTAAAGGCGATGCTAGACGAGCGATTAAAGGCGGCGCAGTTGCAGTGAACAAAGATAAAATTAGCTCGCATGAAACAGTTATTAGTACTGATAGCTTATTACATGGACAATATATTATGGTGGAGAATGGGAAGAAGAATAAGTTTATGGTGGAGGTAGAAGAAACCAATAATAGTGGGAAAAATATCTGGATTTAAACATCAAGAACTAAAAAATAGCATGTAATACACAATCAAATGCCCTTAATCTTATCCCATAGATTAGGGGCTTTCCTCTCTACCTGTAAGGGTTCTTTTTAGGATTTTGACGGGTATCAAAATAATTGCTTATCAAGCGAAGCCTCTCATTGACATTTGCAGCAAATTTTTCAGCAGTCTTCTCGGAAAATTCATAGTCTAAATAATCATAAATATCATTGAATACTGCTTTTGCTGCTTTACTCCAAATTACTTTTTTTGCCATCCCTTGTATTTTTTCATTACCTCTTCATGACTAACTAAGTTAGCCTCGTTTTCAATATCAACTAGAGATTCATCAATTTTATTTTGAATATCAGATGGTAATTCATCCCACCAATCGGGTTCATCAAGTTTAATTAAATCTCTCAGGATTTCATTTGCCTTAATTAATAACTCCTTATCATTAATTTTTGCAATTAATTCATGCAATCCTCCTTTCAATTCTAAAACATTCATTAATAAAATTTTTTGTTTAAAAAATCTGTTCTTACAAATTTAATGTATTCTAATCAAAATTAAAACTATCAAAAAATATAATTATTGTTAATATTCAAATAAAACAACTGCATAAAATTCATTCCATCAATCGCCCATTTAAAACAATAATTTAAAATAACAATAAAAACTAAATAATAGTTTGTTAATCATTTATTTTTCAAAATTTTCTTACGATATTTTAATTAACAATTATTTCAATACACAATTATCTCAATCTTAGCTATTTAAATCTTAAATTTGTCTCTTATTTTTTAAAGAGGTATGAAGCCAGATTAACACGCAATCAAATCTGACTTCTGACTTCTGACATCTCAATACATCTAAAATCTTAAAATAAATTTATCATGGCAAAAATTAAGTTAGAATATATTTGGCTTGACGGAAACGAGCCGACTCAAATCTTAAGAGGTAAGACCAAAGTAGTAGATTCTTCTAAGTTCTCAGGCAAGTTAGAAGAATGTGACCAATGGTCTTTTGATGGTTCGTCGACACAACAAGCAGAAGGCGGTTCTTCTGATTGTATCTTAGACCCTGTTTATATATGTAATGATCCAGGCAGAACGAATGCTTATATCGTTATGTGTCAAGTGTTAAGCCCAGATGGTTTTCCACATCCATCAAATGGTCGAGCAATGATTAACGATGATGATGGGGATTTCTGGTTTGGATTTGAGCAAGAATATACGCTTTGGGATAAGACAACCAATAAACCATTGGGTTTCCCTGAAAAAGGATATCCTGCACCACAAGGACCTTACTATTGTTCCGTAGGTGCGAAGAATGCTTTTGGAAGAGAAATCGTAGAAGAACATTTAGATATTTGTTTGGATGCTGGTTTGAATGTCGAAGGCATCAACGGCGAAGTAATGGCTGGACAATGGGAATTCCAAATTTTTGCGAAAGGTGCAGCTTCAGCAGGTGACCAAATCTGGGTAGCTCGATATTTATTAGAAAGAGTAGCTGAAGCCTATGATGTAGTAGTGAACTGGCATTGTAAGCCTGTCAAAGGCGACTGGAATGGTTCTGGAATGCACGCTAATTTCTCTAATACTTTATTGAGAACAGCCAATTCAAAAGAAATCTTTGAAGAAGTTTGTAATAAATTTGCGCCACAACATGTGATTGAAGCTTGTATCGCTGTTTACGGTGCAGATAATGAGCAACGATTAACAGGTTTACACGAAACGCAAGCTATTGACAAATTCTCTTATGGGGTTTCTGATAGAGGGGCGTCTATTCGTATTCCAATTTACACGGTACAAAACGGATGGAGTGGTTATTTAGAAGATAGACGACCAAATTCTGAAGCAGACCCTTATAAAGTTGCTGCGACGATTATCAAAGTAGTGAAAGGTGGTTTTGAAGCAGGAGATGCTGTTCAAGCAGGTACTTATGGTTCAAACGTTGATGATTTGACAATTGTAGAAGGCATCGGGCCAAAAATAGCTGGTTTATTAAAAGAGGCAGGCATGGATACTTTAATTGAAGTCTCTAAATCAACGCCAGAAAAGATTAAAGAAATCTTAGTTGCTGCAGGTAACCGATATGCCAGACATAATCCTGGTACTTGGCCAAAGCAAGCAGAATTAGCTGTTGCCGGCAAGTGGGATGAATTGAAAAAATGGCAAGATGAGTTAGATGGTGGAAAGTAATCAGTTGGCAGTTTACAGTAAAAGAGTAAACAATAAGTCAACAATAACTTAAGACAACGAATCCTTTTTAAAATATAAAAGCTACTTCATTCATTTGAGGTGGCTTTTTGTTTTTAGTAGCCTGACAGGCTGAAGGAGAACTCATCATTTGCTAAATTCTCAGAATTTAGTACATCTATTTCCTGCTAAAAATCAAACAATTAGATTTACTAAATCTTAGAGATTTAGCAAATCGCTCATTCTCGATTAACCTGACCTTTCACTAATCCCAAAGCATACTTCTCATTTTCCCAACCGACTAAAGATACTTTCCCCAACCCTTTTTCATACAAAAACCAATCTTGAATAATCTGTTTTTCGCCCGCATTTTTGGTAATAAAATCGCTAAAATTAGTGGTAGTTGACAATTGATGTATCGTATCTAAAGGAGCCGCAATGATAACTTGTCTAGCTTGTCCGTTTTCTTCTAGCATTAAGGTGGCAATCGGTCTAACGGATAATTGGGTACCGTTTTCCAATTGTTCTGCTATCACTAATACATCTGTAGATTCATTTAAATGTGCTAAATTTCCTGGTAAGGGTAAAAAAGAATGATTTAAACTAGTTCCTGCCGAATTTGAAATTTCAATGGTAAAGGCTTCTGGAATATGGCTATAATCAACTGGCGTTGGTTGGTTTTCACAAGCAAAAAGTGAATAAATTGATAACAGGTAAATCGGTAAGTATTTCATTAAGTGAATGCCTTTTTGTGAAAAATCGGGAATGTATAGACTTGTTGGTCACTACAAAACTACAATATTTAGTCTAGTCTAAATACAGAATCTATCCGCCAATTTTGGCAGGCAATAAAAATATCCGATTACCCGTCGTTAATTCATTGATTCTCAAATCTTTTAAAGGCGCATATTCTTTGGAGTTCATAAAATTTAAAGCCAATGCTCTGGAAGGAAATTTAAGTAAAACGGTCCAATTTCCAAATGATGAGCCTTCTAAGGTTTCCCCCTCTTTATTAGCCGCAATGACTTTTCCTTTAAATTGTTTAATAATGTCCATAAATGGTTCGCCATATTGGGTAAAATAGGCATCGTACTCTTTGATGGCTATTTGTGCGACTATGTACACTTCTTCGCTCATAATTTTAAGGTCTCTGGATGATAAAGAAAATAGATTTGGTAGCCATATAAAAGATTGATATAATACAAAAATTGCTCTTCCCTTTAATAATGTTTCCTATCCGTGTCCCTTCATTAATCCGTGCTATTAATTTCTACCACGGATTAATGAAGGGACACAGATAATTATCAATTTTTTACCTGCCCCTCTTTAGCACGGCACAACTCACAGAGTTGTGTTACTTTTTCCCTTTTTGCATCGCTCTAGCTTTCGCTTGCGCCAACATTTCATCAAATAATTCCTTCAATTGGGAAGACTTCGTAAAAGGAATCGTCACTTCTCCTGGACCTGGTTTAGCCGCACCTGATTCGACCAAACCAAATTGTCGAACACTCGCATAGAAAGGGACTAATTGCTTTAAAGCAGGGCCGACTATCCATAAATTTTTTAAGCCAATATCGTGCAATTCTTTTGGGTCTTGCATGATATTATACATCTGTGGTGCCCATAAATCCCCATAAGTCCGTTCTTCCTGCATCACGCCTTCCGCTTGAAAATAGATTTTAAATTGTCGCCATTTTGCAGCCACAAACGTTTCATCATGGAAAAACAACACCCCTTCTCGCTTAGATTTCCCCGTATTATTAAAAAACAGCCCTGCTTGATTAACCCCATCATAAGCACGGTCTTTTGGTATTTCTCCACCAACTAAATTCGTCAAGGTAGGCATAAAGTCCGTAATAGAAACAATTTCATTATTCACTTGACCAGCTTTAATTTTATTCGGCCATCGAATCATCATCGGCGTCCGAATCGAGCCTTCATGTACACTTCCTAAATACCCTCTAAATGGCCCTGTATCTCCAATGTCTGGGAAATAGGCTCGGTCAGGGCCATTATCACTTGCGTAAACAATAATGGTGTTTTCTGACAAACCTGCTGCTTCAACCGCTTTAACCACTTCTCCTACTCGATAATCATGTTCTATCATCATATCAGAAAAATCACCATTCCCTGATTTACCTTTAAAATCTGGATGTGGAATCGGTGGATGATGGACGGCTATCCAAGGAATGTATAAGAAAAAAGGTTTTTTAGACGCTGCTTGTTTTTTAATATAAGCCACAGATTTTTCTTGGATAATTTCATCCATTAATGGACGTGCTTCCAAATTATAAGGCATAACTGGTTTAACGCCTGTTTCGGCAGTACCGCCCAATACATTAAATGGTTTAATCAACGTAGAATCAAACCCTACCCTAGTTGGCCAACTTACCACATCGGTACTATTGGTAATTCCCCACCATTCGTCAAAACCTTGATCCGTTGGAAAACGGCCTTTTTCTACCCCAATATGCCACTTGCCAAAAATAGCCGTTTGGTACCCTTTTTCTTTCAACACTTCTGCAATCGTCACTTCCCAAGGCGCCATTCCTTGTGGAATGCCCTGAATGGGGACGGCCCTTGTTGTTCCCGAACGAACAGCATAACGCCCCGTCATCAAAGCCGACCGAGAAGGAGTACATTCCGATTCCACATTAAAATTAGTAAATCGAATGCCTTCGCTGGCTAGTTGGTCGATATTTGGCGTTGGTGCGCCTCTGATAATACCGCCACCGTAACACCCTAAATCTCCATACCCAAGGTTATCAGATAGCATGAAGATGATGTTGGGTTGTGCTTGTGCTTGTGCGCAATTGGCAATGAAGTAAAGAAAAAATAAGAGGGAAAATCGTTTCATGTTTTTGTTTTTAAATAATAAATACTCCATGTAAAGACATAATAAGTACCCAACCATAATTAAACGACACATTTTATGAGGGAGTCTTTTTCCGTTTTAAGCATCCCGTCCGCAGGCGGTTCACTAAGAAATCAAGATTCCCCGAATCTTCCTTTCTTAGCTCATGTTAAAAATTATCTCCGTAGCTGGGCTATGCAGAGAATTTTTGCCTTGCATAACGAAAAAATAGCCTCCTCAAAAATGACGTTTA
>CALFWI010000377.1 GCA_937928615.1 uncultured Saprospiraceae bacterium
CTGTTCCATTTTCTCCTCCAAATTGTTTGGCAAAATCATCCCCGTCCCGCATGCTATTATGCGCATAAGTGGTATTTGTAATATAAAACCCATTTACTACTTTTCCTTGAGCATTTTCCCCGAACTGAATAATTGAATTTTGTTGCCCAATTGCAAAAGCCTTTGAGGTCTCTCCTACACTAACACCACTACCTGTAATGTTGCCATATAAATTAGAAAAACCAGAAGTACTATCATCTCTCACAGTAGAAATGGCCCATCCGCTTTCCCAAAAACCACCAAAATTTGGATTAAATACATTTGGAAAAAAGGCATCTCCACTTTGATAACCACCTAAAGTATCGGCGTTATTGAGGAAGGTATCTAGGGGTAAATTTAATTCCTCAAAAGAGGCAATACTCTGTGTAAAAGAGTAATTAGTCATAAAAACAAAAAGGAAAGAAAAGTAAAATTTTTTCATAAGAAACGATTTGATTAAAAAAAATCGTTTCGGGCAGGGATAGAGTAGTTGTATAGAGAAACTTCAGTTCCTCGACATATACCTACAGGGAACTAAAATTCCCTTATACATTAACTCCATTCGCTTTTAATCCCGAAAGCAAGATGTACTATTGATTTTGGCAGGTCTTCTGACTTACTTCTTTTTTAATTCGCCTTCCCATTAAAAAACAGTGGCACAATGAATTAAGAATTAACGAAGCTTACAGCTGCGGGTACAGTTCTTGATTTTCACAAGATTCCCTATTCATAACAAGTATTGAAGGATAAAGGGAAAGAGAGATTGAAAGGTGTATAGCTTCAACAATCACAACTTTAGTTCTATCGACTTCAATGTTTTAATCGTCTTCAACGATAATGTTTAACCAAAATCGATACAAAAATAGCAAAAAGAAGTAGATGTAACGGGTGAAATTAAGAATAGTTTTAATTTATAATAGACTGATGGAGCTTTGCTAATAATAGATTTAGCGCGTCAGATTGAAAGTTGATAATTACGTGTCGGGCACCTCGAAGGTCTGACACGTTGGCTAACCCTTTATCAGTTTTACTTGATACTCTATTTATAATATCCATTAAAAAGTAATAATACTTGTTACCTATTCTATTTATTAGTGATTAAGGAAAATGCTTTTGCACGGAAATATTGATTTATAAGCATAAGTTTAAGGGAAAAAAGCAGACCTTTAGAGAAGTCCAGTTTATAAAAAGAGAAATTGGCGTTAGATTAATCGCCAAATGGGATTTTTTCCTATCTTTCGTCTTCCTTTTCATTAATCAAAAAAAGTATAGGATGAAAACCAGTATTCGAGTACAATTGTCCATGATGATGTTCCTGCAATTTTTTGTGTGGGGCTGTTGGTATGCTACAGTCGGTAACTATTTATCTCAAAATTTGGGCTATAACGGAGCGGTCATTGGCGGTATTTTCAGTACTATTAGTATTGCAGCGATTATCTCTCCTTTATTTGTAGGCATTATTGCAGACCGCTTTTTTGAAGCACAGCGGGTATTGGCAGTTTCTCATGTCATTGGGGCAGGGATTCTCTACTATCTTTCTTCGGTTAGTAACCCCGATACTTTTTATTGGGTTTTATTGCTTTACTCTATTTTTTATATGCCCACTTTGGCTTTAACCAATGCGGTTTCTTTTTATCAAATGACGAGTCCAGAAAAAGAATTTCCTGGTATTCGAGTACTGGGAACTATTGGGTGGATTATTGCGGGGTTGATTATCAGTTTTGCTAAATTAGAAGCTTCTAGCACCCAATTTATAGTAGCAGCAGTGGCATCGCTAATTACAGGTTTGTATTGTTTTACGCTTCCTAACACGCCTTCAGAAAGTAAAGGACAACCTATTGATGTAGGTAAACTATTGGGCTTAGATGCTTTGAGATTGATGAAAAATAGAAATTTTGCCGTCTTGGTGATTAGTTCTTTTTTAGTCTCTATTCCTTTAAATTTTTACTTTGCTTTTGCTAATAATTTTCTCAACGAGGCAGGAATGGAATTTGCGGCTGCCAAGATGACTCTGGGACAAGCGTCTGAAATTATCTTTATGCTCTTAATGCCTTTCTTCTTTAGCCGACTAGGGGTGAAGAAAATGATTTTAGTGGGGATTTTAGCTTGGATTTTACGGTATGTCCTATTTGCTTATGGTGATAATCAAACGATGGTTTGGATGTTTTATAGTGGTATTTTACTACATGGAATTTGTTATGACTTCTTCTTTGTTACTGGTCAAATTTATGTAGATAATGAAGCACCAGAAGAAGTTCGGGCAAGTGCGCAAGGTTTAATTACTTTAGCGACTTATGGAATAGGCATGTATTTGGGGGCTATCATTGCTGGTCAAATTGTAAATAATTATACCATTATGGAAAACGGTGCTGAAGTAGGGCATGATTGGACACAGATTTGGATGATACCAGCAGGTTTAGCCGTAGCGGTATTAATTATTTTCCTTATCTTTTTTAGAGAAGATGAGAAGATTGCTTAAATATGCTCTAAATTAAAGAACAACGGATTTATCTATTTTGTAATAAATAGCTATTCATCCTTCTGTCAAATCCCGACATGATACTACTAAAAAACTACTCCCTCAAAGCTTATAATACTTTTGGCCTAGACACAAAAGCAGCGAATTTGCTCAAAGTCCAATCTGTGGCTGATTTAAAAGCAGGTTTAAAATTATCCTACCAACCTATCTTTATTTTAGGTGGCGGTAGTAATATGTTGCTCACCCAAGATATTGCTGGCTTAGTCATTAAAAATGAAATTAAGGGTATTGAGATTGCCTCAGAAACAGCAACCACAGTTACCTTAAGTATTGGCGGTGGTGAAAATTGGCATCAATTAGTGCTTTGGGCAATTGCTCATAATTATGGAGGGATTGAAAATTTATCTTTAATTCCAGGAACTGTTGGCGCTTCTCCTATTCAGAATATTGGCGCTTATGGCGTAGAATTAAAAGATATTTTTATCAAATTAGAAGCCATCAATTTAGCGACTCGGCGTAAGAAAACTTTTAGTAAAAAGGCTTGCCAATTTGGGTATCGAGAGAGTGTTTTCAAAAAGACCTTAAAAGGGCAGTATTTTATTACTAAAGTCTTTTTACAACTCACTAAAAAGCACCATCAATTAAATATGAATTATGGGGCTATCAAAACGCACTTAGCAGATAATGGAATTGAGGAACCTACCATTAAGGCTATTAGTGAGGCAGTAATAGCCATTCGTTCTAGTAAATTACCTGACCCTGCGGAA
>CALFWI010000378.1 GCA_937928615.1 uncultured Saprospiraceae bacterium
AACCAACTTATGAAAGAAAAAAAACGCCTAGAAGAACATTATAACCGTAGTAAAAATTGGATGAATTGGGGGCCGTACCTCAGCGAAAGACAATGGGGCACGGTAAGAGAAGATTACAGCCCAAATGGCACCGCATGGGAATATTTTCCACATGACCATGCTCGTAGTCGCCAATACCGTTGGGGAGAAGATGGAATTGCTGGTATCAGTGATAAAATGTGTAATATTTGTTTTGCCGTAGGTATGTGGAATGGCAAAGATGCCATCATTAAAGAAAGATTATTTGGTTTGACAGGGAACGAAGGAAATCATGCGGAAGATGTCAAAGAGTTATACTATTATTTAGATAGCACGCCGACACATTCTTATATGAAGCATTTGTATAAATACCCACAAAGTGCTTTTCCGTATGGAGATATAGTTCATGAAAATGCTCGACGGGGTAGGGCAGAGTTGGAATATGAATTATTGGATACAGGGGTTTTTGAAAACAATGAATATTTTGATGTATTCACAGAATATGCGAAGGGCGATGAAGATGATATTTTAATTCAAATAACGGCACATAATCGGCATACCGAAGCAGCGCCTATTACTTTATTACCAACTTTATGGCTTAGAAATTTATGGAGTTATAAATTGGTAGAAGAAAAACCTTCGATTACACTAATATCCCAACATAAAGATTATGGAGCAGCAAAAATAACCCATGAAAAAACAGGGGATTATTATTTCTATTTTGAAGCGCCTGAACAAACGATGTTTACGGAGAATGAGACGAATATGGCTAGGGTTTTTGGGGCGACCAATGCGCATCCTTATGTTAAAGACGCCATTAATGATGCGGTGATTTCTGGTAATTATCAATTATTTGAAACGCAGGAAACAGGCACAAAATTTACCCCGTCTTTTCATTTTGAAGTGCCTGCACAAAAGTCAATTACAATTAAACTGCGCTTGTCTAAACAGGCGCATGCTAAAAATCCATTAAGTACTAATTTTGATAAAATAATTGCCCAACGGGCTAAGGAGGCAACTGTTTTTTATCATCAATTTTTACCCAAAAAAGCGGATGAGGATTTAGTGAATATCCAACGACAAGCCTTTGCGGGCATGTTGTGGACGAAACAATATTATAATATAGATGTCAACCTTTGGTTGGATGGGGACAAAGGGCAACCTGCACCACCAGCAGGTCGGAAATTTGGAAGGAATGCTGATTGGCGAACCTTATATAATGAGGATATTATTTCCATGCCTGACAAATGGGAATATCCTTGGTATGCGGCATGGGATTCTGCCTTTCATTGTATTCCATTGGCTATGATTGACTTAGAATTCGCGAAAAAACAATTATTACTCTTTTTGCGAGAATGGTATATGCGGCCGAACGGTCAGTTACCTGCTTACGAATGGGCTTTTGGCGATGTAAATCCACCCGTACACGCTTGGTCAGTGATGGAGGTGTATCGCATGGGTATTAAACAAACGGGTAAAAAAGACATCGAGTTTTTAAAGAGAGCTTTTCAAAAACTCTCCTTAAATTTTACTTGGTGGGTCAATCGGAAAGACGACAATAATAATAATATTTTTGAAGGCGGCTTTTTAGGTTTGGATAATATTGGAGTATTTGACCGAAGTGCGCCTATGCCTGGAGGAGGAACTTTGCAACAAGCAGATAGTACGAGTTGGATGGCAATGTTTAGCTTAAATATGTTAGACATGGCATTAGAAGTAGCGCAAGAAGACCCTGTTTATGAAGACATGGCCTATAAATTTTATGAACATTTTATTTATATCTCTGCAGCCTTAAATAAAATTGGCGATGGACATGCGA
Source organism: uncultured Saprospiraceae bacterium (assembly GCA_937928615.1). Classification (GTDB taxonomy): domain Bacteria; phylum Bacteroidota; class Bacteroidia; order Chitinophagales; family Saprospiraceae; genus JAFMDF01. The sequence continues at coordinate 1,838 of CALFWI010000378.1, forward strand.
ATGCTTGGGATGAGGAAGAAGGCTTCTTTTATGATGTCTTGGCCTTACCAAATGGGGAACAAATTCCGATTAAAGTGCGGTCTTTGGTTGGATTATCCACCCTTTTTGCGTCTCTTGTCTTAAAATGGGAGCGCATCGAAAAATTAGACCGCTTTTATAGTCGGATTAAATGGTTTAGAGATTATCGAGTACAACGGGATAAATATTTGGTTTTACCTGAGTTAGAGGAAGGCAAGGATATTTTACTATCTACGATTAGCCGAGACCGATTGACTCGAATTCTAGAGCCTTTATTGGATAAAAATGAATTTTTCTCTAAAGCAGGGATTCGTTCTGTTTCCAAAGTACACGAAACGCCTTATTATGTAAATATTGGAGGAGAAGAATTTGGTCTACAATATCAACCAGCAGAAAGCCAGACCCATATTTTTGGAGGAAATTCCAATTGGCGTGGCCCTATTTGGATGCCGATGAATTATTTATTGATTCAATCTTTGCAAGAATTACATAAATACTATGGTAATTCTCTACACACCAATTGTCCAACAAATTCTACGAATGCTAGAAATTTGTCGGAAGTAGCAACAGATATTTCCCAAAACCTGATTTCTATCTTCACCAAAGATAAAACGGGTAAACGACCATTTAATGGCTTTGACGAAAAGTATAAAAATGACCCCCATTTTAAAGATTTAATCTTATTCTACGAATATTTTGACGGCAATGATGGAAGAGGCGTCGGTGCTTCGCACCAGACAGGATGGACCGGTTTGATTGCCAAATTAATTGATGAATGTAACCAGTAACTCTATGATAAATTGCACACAACCAACCTTTGAAGATTTACGCTCAAAAGAGTGGCTCATTACAAATGGCATCGGCGGCTATGCTTCTGGTACTTTAGCTGGCGCAAATTCCAGACGGTATCACGGCATGTTAGTCGCTTCTCTGAATCCGCCAACTAATCGAAAGGTTTTGGTGGGGAAAGTGGAGGAAAGTATCGCTTTAAGAAGAGACCACCAAGTCGAATTATCTGCCAATCAATACCCGAATGCCGTACATCCACAAGGCTATCAGTATTTGACGGAATTTGAGCAGCAGCCATTTCCTACTTTTCGCTATGAAATCAGTGGACATATTTTGCAGAAGTCCATTTTTATGGTCTATGGAAAAAATGCTACTGTTATCGAATATAAGAATCTCGGTACGCAATCGATTCCATTAGCGATGACGCCTTTTTTGGTGGATAGAGATTATCATGGCTTATTCCATGAAGGACGGGTGTTTGATTTTTATTATGAAAAAATAGGGGATATTCTAAAAATTCACTCTAGATATGGTGCTCCACCACTTTATATTAAACAAGAGCGAGGCAAATTTGAAGAAAATCGCTATTGGATAAAGAATTTAGAGTATGAAGGAGAAAAGTATCGAGGGTTAGATTACCACGAAGATGCCAATGTCATTGGGAAATTTCACCATTTATTAGCACCAGGGAAAAGCTGCTTTTTAGTGATGACAACGGATGCGAATGTATTAGAAAGCAACCCCTTAGATTTAAAAAAAGCGGAATTAAGTCGATTAAAGAAGTTAAATCCAAAAGGGAATAAAGACGTCTTTTTAAAAGATTTATCCATTGCCGCTGACCAATTCATCGTAAAAAGAGCCTCAACGGATAGTTTTTCTATTTTAGCAGGTTATCACTGGTTTACCGATTGGGGGAGAGATACAATGATTGCCTTGCGAGGATTAAGCATTGCTACAGGTCGAAAAAAGGAAAGTCAATCTATTTTAAAAACCTTTTTTGAAAATATTGACCGCGGAATGTTACCGAATCGCTTTCCCGATTATGACCACGATGAAGTCGAATATAATACTGTCGATGCGACTTTATGGTTATTCGTAGCCTTGTATGAATATTACCAGAAATTTCAAGATAAAACCTTTATTAAACAACATTTCAAGCATTTAACGGATATTTTAACCCACCATTTTGCAGGCACTCGCTATAGCATTCATGTGACAGAAGAGGGGTTTTTATGGGCAGGAGAAGCAGGGGTACAATTGACTTGGATGGATGCCAAAGTTGGTGGTTATGTCGTGACGCCAAGAGAAGGTTGTGCGGTAGAAATTCAAGCACTTTGGTATAATGCCTTGATGATTTATCAATTTTTTCAAGAAGCATTAGCTTTAAAATGCCCTGATGAAATATTGACCAAGAGTAAAACCATCAGCACCCAAATTAAAAAACATTTTGTCCCTGCTTTTTATAATGAAAAGGGGTATTTAAATGATGTCGTTATTCCCCATAAATCGATTGATAAAGCGATTCGCCCCAATCAGATTTTTGCCTTAAGTCTCCCTTTTGACTTATTAAATAAAACGCAGCAAAAGAAGGTTTTTAAAAATGTAAAAGATTACCTGTTCACGCCTTTGGGTTTACGGTCTTTAAATACTGAAAATCCACAATTCAAACCCATTTATGAAGGCGACCAATGGCATAGAGATACATCCTATCATCAAGGCACGGTTTGGTCTTGGTTATTAGGTGATTATTGGTTGGCGTATTTAAAATTAAATGATTATTCGGATAAAGCTAAAGCAACCGTTTTAAATGAAATGAATGCCTTAAAACATCATTTCTATCAGGATAACTGTATCAATGGGATTTCTGAAATTTTTGATGGGGGAATGCCTAAAGCGGGTAGGGGAACGGTGCAACAGGCTTGGTCAGTGGGGGCTTTGATTATGGTTTTGAATTTAATGTAACACAGCTCTCTGAGCTGTGAATCTAAATAGTCCAAATGACTTTTTTACCATAGAGAAACAGCGTACACAAAGAAAAAATGAGTTGATCTTGAATGAAATTACTTATCAGAATAACTTAGGATAAGTATAAACTATATTCGTCAAAAACCTCTGTGAACTATGTGTACTCTATTTCTCCGTGGTAAACTAAGTTGTACTCGTTCAAGTATAAGTTATTAATTTACACCTACAAATCAATCTCCGTATCAAACCGAAAAGTCTCGTCATCCGCTCCTTTAGAAGCAAAATAAGCGGTCCAAAATTCAGCAGCCTTAGTAATTTTTCCATCGTTTTTTTTATCAACAGGATAAACCACATAGATTGCTAAATCAGCAACATCTTCAGGGTCACAAGCTGCATCAATTCGTTGCTGCCAATCTTTTGTATGCTTGCTTTTTCCATGAAAATTAGCAATGGTACTATTTTCTAGCATATCCGAATAAATTAAAACCACTTTATTTGTAGCATCACTTTTATTTAGTTTTTGCATGCCTTTACAAATAGGCTCAATCAAATGAGAACGCTTTAAGGCTTTACCTGTGTAAGTGTCATTAATTGCTAGTAAAGCAGTTGATAATTTGGTTTTGAATTTGTCCACTTCCTTCTGGCGTAAAAACTTATTCGCTTCAAATTCAGCTTTTCCCTTTTTCAACTTAACGGTTTTGCTACGAGCTGAAGCTAAATCGTACAAAGGAAAAATCTTTACTTTCCCAAAATTTGGACTGCCATCCTCTCCAACTTGTAGCAATTCCGCATAATTGTCCAAATCATCTGTTATTTGCTGGCTATAATCTTGCCCTTCTGTAAAGTCTAAATAAATATAAAGGTCTGTTTCTGTTGGAGGTGACGTATGGCATCCAATGGTGAGTAAAATTAAACTCATTAATAATAGTAAATTTTTCATGTTTTATTGGTTTTAAAAATGATTGAAAAGATGGTTTTATTGTTACATGGCTATATTGTTGGAGGGTAGCGGAATAACAATTTAGCCATATAACAATTTAACAATTAACCTTAATTAGGGTCTAATTCTGCCACCGTAGCAAAATGCAAATTCAAATTAGGTACTTGATTTTGCCAACTATCAGGAGACCGTCGGTCTTTCCGCTGACTAAGGTTGGCAGAACGATATTTACTGATGGCTATATGATAGCAAGCATCAATGATTTCCTCCAAAGCGGCGAAGGAATTTAATAACTCATCGTAGCGCTGTACGTGTTCACTATGTTGAGTAATTAAAGTGTCTTTTTTGTTATTTAATGCATTTTTTCCTTTTTCAAAAGTATCATGCACTACTTTCAAGTCTTGATTCTTTTGGGCTGCCAATGTTGCTTTTTGTTGCTTGAGTGCGTCGTTTTCTTGATTAAAGCTTTTTTTAGCTTTCTGATAATCTTCATAAATATGCTCTAATTCGTAGCTTTCATCATGTCGAAAATAAGCGGCTAAGACCCCAATAATAAAGAGAATCAAATTCAAACAAGTAAAGATGACAATATTTAAATCATTGGGTGCTTGTCCCATGGCTTCTGCCAAAACTGCGGTACGGAAAATGGACACGCCAAAATTAAAAATGACAAAAACAGCGATACATAAAATAGCAAAATAAGTATATTCTTTCTTTTCCTTTCGCTGTTTGACAAATACGCCTGTGAAGTGCGCCAAGACAGGAATGGCAATGGCTAAACTACTTGCCATAATCATGGTAATAAAGAACGCTTCTCCAAATTTTTGGAATATTTGCAAATTCAAAGGCACTTCTGCTAATCCGATTCCGAATAATAACAAAAAATAAAGAATGCCACTTTTAAAATGAATCAATGGGTGATTTCTACCTGTGTTACTTTGAATGTCCTGCAAATCTTGCCGAACTTCTCGATATCCCCTTTCTGCGGTATGTACTTTTTCCGCCAAATCATGTTCTCTATCTTGGTACGCTCGGTCAATTTCATTGATTTCAGCCGTCCGCTTTTGGGTTAAGGTATCTAATTCTTTGGTATGAGTAGCTTCTCCATTTTCAGCTAAATCCGTTAATTTTTGCGCATATACTTTAGCGGCCAAATGAGGGGCATCCAAGTAGGGTTTTCCTTTTTTGCGGCATTCTGCTAATAATTTTCGATACTCATTTCTAAGTAAGTGCTCATTTGGACTGACTTGGACATCATCCACGGAGGGAATGCTCAAGAAACCGTCCTTCTCGCCTAAAGTAACGGCTTGTTTTTCTAAAAGAGAATGGGTCGTTAAAAAATCTGTTTTCGCCTGACTAACTAATTGGGAGATTAATCTTGGTGGGCTTTCTGCATTTAATTTTGTTTCTTTCATTTGTTTTGCATTTTTTAAAGCTGTTAGCTTTTAGGTTTAAGAATGTTTTATTTGATAATCGTAGATAATAGGGTACATGGCACAGTTCAGAGAACTGTGTTACGTTA
>CALFWI010000379.1 GCA_937928615.1 uncultured Saprospiraceae bacterium
GTTACGGGTTATGGGTTACTTGTTGTGCTAAAAATTTCAAAGAATGGGAATAATATCAGCTAATCTATTAAATTTGAGCGTTAAAAATTACACAACCTTTTTTAAATAAATATACTATGGCAAAAACTTATAAAGACCTAGATGTATATAATATCTCCTTTGGGTTATTCATTAGGACGCATCGGTTTACTTTTCAACTTCCAAAGTATGAGACTTATGAATTAGGCAGTCAATTAAGAAGGTCTGCTGATTCTGTAAATTCAAACATAGTTGAAGGATATGGTAGAAAAAAATATAAAAATGATTTTGTGAAATTTCTAATTTATTCTCATTCAAGTAATGATGAAACTATAAATCATCTAAAAAAAATAGAACAATTATATCCTGAGTTGTCCAAAGAAGCAGAGGAATTAAAGAATGAATATGATAAGCTAGGTGGAAAACTTAATAAATTTATTGAATATGTTATTAATAATTGGAAAACCTAACCCGAAACTCGTAACTCGCAACTCGTAACTCGAAACTCGCAACTCGTAACTCGTAACCCGTAAAAATGAATTGGCTAAAAAAATTATTTAAACAGAAAATTGCCCCTTTGCCTGATACGCCCTACTGGCAAGCATATCAACAATCGTTTGACTCTGGATACACCAAAAAAACGCTCATTCGAGACGTCCGATTTGTTATTTTAGATACGGAAACAACTGGGCTAGATGCCAAAAACGATAAAATATTATCCATTGGAGCGGTAGCTATAAAAGACCAAAAAATAATTATTGCTGACCGTTTTGAGTATTATCTAAAACAGGTTTATACTGCCCAAGGAGACAGCATTAAAATACATGGCATTTTGCCCAAACATAATTTAAATGGTTTAGCCGCTAAGGAAGTATTGATTCTATTATTAGCTTATTTACAAAATAGCATTATTGTCGGTCATCACATCGGTTTTGATTTTGCGGTATTAAATAGAGCCTTTCAAGAGCACCTTGGTGGACAATTGCGCAATCAACTTTTAGATACCAATTATCTAGCTAAACGGATAACCTCTCCTTTCTATAAAATGAATGCTGACCAAAATCAAAATTTTAGTCTAGATGCGCTTTGTCAGCAATATGGAGTGCCTATTTATGATAGACATACGGCAAGTGGGGATGCTTTGATAACGGCTTTGTTGTTTTTGAAGTTGGTGGGGAGGTTGGAGCGAAAGGGGGTTATATTAATTCAAGACTTACTACGGCAAGAATAAATTAGCTGTAACTATTTTTTCTTATCATCAGATAATTTCCTAAAAATTGTTAATAGTATTTTTTTATTACTATTTTTAGAGCAGCAAAAAGCACTAAATTATGGCCCTCTAATAAACGCCATAAAAGCGTCGTTTCTATTCCAAATTTTCAAGCCATCCATCCGCTTTTCGGCTTCTCTATACGGATTTACTTTTGGCTAAAAAAATAAAATTAAATCGACCATAAGATTTATAAGAAAACGTGAATTATTTTAAAATGAATAAATTTTCTATTTTTATTGTAAGTAGCTCCCTTCTATTTTTAGCCGCTTGTAAAACATCTCTACCCGACACTATCCAACAAGCCAGTAGTGATTTGCCAGACCAAGTAGACTTCAATTATCACATCAAACCGATTTTATCAGATAGATGTTACAAATGTCATGGCCCTGATGCGAACCAACGACAAGCGGATTTTAGAATTGATTTGGCAGAGGGTGCTTTTGCTAAAACTAATGGAGAACAGAGCCAAACTACTTATAATTTATCTCCTGGTAATCTCTCCAAAAGTGAAGTTTTCCATAGACTTATTTCCGATGATGCTGATTATATGATGCCTCCACCAACAGCCAATTTAACCTTGACACCTAGGGAAAAAGCTTTATTGATTCGTTGGATAGAACAAGGAGCAACCTATAAACCACATTGGTCATTTATAGCGCCTCAAAAAGAAAAATTACCAGAGGTGAAATCGAAATCTTGGGCAAAACAACCGCTAGATTTTTTCATTCTAAATAAAATAGAAGAAAATGACTTAACGCCTGCTAAGCAAGCAAATAAAACAACCCGCTTAAGGAGAATCACTCTTGACTTAACTGGATTACCACCAACTCCAAAAGCAATAGATGATTTTATAAAGGATGAAACGCCCAATGCTTATGAAAAAGCAATTGACCGTTTATTAGCAAATCCTCAATTTGGGGAACGATTAGGCGTAGAATGGTTAGATGTTGCTCGATATGCTGATTCGCATGGCTATCAAGATGATGGGATGAGAAATACTTGGCCTTGGAGAGATTGGGTAATTAAAGCTTTTAATGATAATATGCCCTATGACCAGTTTATTACAGAACAAATAGCTGGTGACTTATTACCCAACCCAACTAGAGAACAACTCTTGGCAACTTGCTTTAATCGCAACCATCCACAATCTCAAGAGGGTGGGGTAGTGGCAGAAGAATATAGAGTAGAATATGTAGCGGATAGAACCAATACTTTTGGAAAGGCATTAATGGGGCTGACCATGGAATGTGCCCGCTGTCATGATCATAAATATGACCCTATTTCCCAAAAAGATTATTATGCTTTGTCTGCTTTTTTTAATAATAATAACGACTTTGGAATTGTCCCTTACGTTGGGGAAGCTACGCCTACCGTATTATTACCTACCCCAGCAGAAGAAAAAACATTAGACAGCCTTAGAGCAGCTATGCAGCCTTTAAAAAATGATTTAGTCACTGACCTTTACCAAGAAGATTTTAAAGCATGGATAGCCAAACAAGCACCTTCCATTGGTCTAAAAGAAGGATTAATAGCCGCTTTTGATTTTGATAAAGAAATAGAAGTCCCTAAAAACAGTTTAAACTTAGACCGCAAAAAGAAAAATGGTTGGGGAGGAATCGGAAAAAAAGGAAAAACCATTAGCTATGTTAATCAAGTATTAAAGCAGCCAGATGCGGCGGTTTCAGGCAATTATGATAGTCGGCCTGTTTTGGTGGAGGGTAAGCATGGAAAAGGGCTGTCATTTAGAGGTGATTGTGGCATTAGATTTAGTCGAGATTTAGATTTGGACAGACATCAACCTTTTTCCTTGTCTATCTGGGTAAAGGTGTTAAAAACAGGAGAAAAAGGCCCTATTTTCTTAAATGCTAATGGAGATTTTGAAGGCTACCGAGGTTGGAGTTGTTTATTAAATCAAGATGGCACCTTGACTTTTCAAATGGTACACGTTTATCCTGATAATGCTATTATTTATAAAACAAAAGAAAAAATTCCAGTAGGGGAGTGGACGCATATCACTATGGCATATGACGGAAGTAGCAAAGCTAAAGGCTTGCATTTTTATATGAATGGACAACAACCTGAAGCAGTACTTTTGGAAGATAATTTACAGAAAAGTATGTTGCACGCAGCAGAAGGAAAAAATTGGACGGGTTATCCATTTATGCTAGGTAAAGAAAATGCCTCCTCCATTGAAAATATTGTCATGGATGAAATGCTAGTTTACGATAGACAGTTAGCCGATATAGAGGTAGCAAAATTATATGATGAACAAGCGTCTATTTCACCGACCAGCACACAATTACTAGAGTATTATTTATTAAGTGGGAAGAATAAAGTTTATAATCAAAAACTAAAAAATTTAACAAAACTTAGAGCCGCTGAAAATATACTCACCACCAATTTTTTAGAGGTGATGGTCATGAGTGATAAAGAAGTCGTTCGGCCTACGTTTATTTTAGATAGAGGAATGTACGATGCACCTAAAGGAGAAGTGCAAGCCAATGTACCCGAAGTTTTTGCCAATCTTTCTGATGATTTACCGCCTAATCGATTGGGATTGGCTAAATGGCTGGTTTCGAAAGAAAACCCATTAACCGCCAGAGTCCAAGTCAATCGTATTTGGATGATGCTATTTGGCAAAGGATTGGTTGCCACCCAAGAAGATTTCGGGAATCAGGGAAATCTACCAAGCCATCCAGAATTATTAGATTGGTTGGCCGTCGACTTTATGGAAAATGGTTGGGATACCAAAGCTTTTATTAAAAATATTTTATTGTCTGCCACTTACCAACAAACCTCTATTGCTAGCGAACAAGTGAAAGCAAAAGACCCAACCAATATTTGGTATGCTCATTTTCCTGCTTATCGTTTATCTGCCGAAATTATTCGAGATAATGCTTTGGCTGCAAGTAATTTATTAGTGCCCAAAATTGGCGGGCCAAGTGTCTATCCCTATCAACCCGAAGGTATTTGGCAAGCCTTAGCCACTAGAAATGCAACGGTCTATGAAGAAGGCAAAGGTAATGACCTTTATCGGCGAAGCATGTATACTATTTGGAAAAGAAGTGCCCCACCACCTTCTATGATGAATTTTGACGCTCCAGACCGTTATTATTGCATCGTTAGTCGGCAAAAAACAGCAACCCCTTTACAATCTTTGGTGCTAATGAATGATCCGCAATATGTAGAAGCAGCTCGAATGCTGGCAGAACGAACCCTACAAGAGGGTGGAACAACAACAATCAATAAACTCAATTATATCTTTAAATGCCTGATTGGTAGAAATGCGGATACGAAAGAAATACAAACCATTACCCCGCTTTTTGAAGAAGAATTAACTCATTTTAAGCAAAATCGACAAAGTGCAAAAGCATTATTAGCGACAGGTGCGCATCCAGTAAACCCCAAATTGTTACCTGCTGAATTAGCCGCTTATACAATGGTCGCTTCTACTATCATGAATTTTGACGAATTTGTGATGAAGCGATAAGTAGGGGTAGAATTTAGCAAATCATCAAACGGACAATAACGAATATGACCAATAAATTTGACAAAATAGTAGCAGACATGAACCGTAGAGTGTTCATGAAGAATAGTTTATATAGTATAGGTTCAGCCGCTTTAACTTCGTTGCTAGGCGGGAATAGTATCGAAAGCTTAATGAATAATGATAAAGGTTTGCCTCATTTTTCGCCAAAAGTAAAGCGAGTCATTTATTTATTTCAAAGTGGTGCGCCTTCTCAATTAGAATTATTTGAAAATAAGCCAAAGCTCAAAGAAATGTTCGGGCAAGAATTACCTGCTTCTATCAGAGGCAATCAGCGAGTCACAGGGATGACTTCTAACCAACGCTCTTTTCCTTTAGCGATGGGTGACTTCACCTTCAAACAATATGGTCAAAGTGGTGCTTGGTTGAGTGATATTTTACCCCATCATCAAAAAATTGTAGATGATATTGCCTTTATTAAAACCATGCATACGGAAGCTATTAACCATGACCCTGCGGTTACTTTTGTGCAAACAGGCTCGCAGCAAGCAGGTCGTCCTAGTATCGGTTCTTGGTTGAGTTATGGTTTAGGGAGTGTCAATAAAAATTTGCCTGATTTTGTTGTTTTATTATCTAGAGGCTACCCTGGAGGACAACCTTTATACGCTAAATTATGGGGAAATGGATTTTTACCATCTCAACATCAAGGTGTTTTATTTCAATCAGGCGATGAACCTGTTTTGTACTTAAATGACCCCAAGGGTATCAACCGAGATAGTAGGCGACGGATGTTGAACTATTTAGAAAAATTACACCAAAATCAATTTGAAAAAACCCATGATGAGGGCTTAAAATCTAGAATTGAACAATACGAAATGGCATTTCGAATGCAAATGTCTGTCCCCAATACGGTAGATATTTCCAAAGAACCTGCCTATATTTTTGACCAATACGGTCCAGATGCTAGAACCCCAGGTTCTTTTGCTTACAATTGTATTCTTGCTCGAAAATTGGCAGAAAACGGCGTTCGATTTGTGCAATTATACCAAATGGGTTGGGATTTTCATGGGGATTTACCCAATTCGATTCGTAAAATTGCCAAAACAGTTGACCAACCTTCTGCCGCTTTAATCCAAGACTTAAAGCAAAGAGGAATGTTAGAAGACACTTTAGTCATTTGGGGTGGAGAATTTGGTAGAGGCGCTTATTCTCAAGGAAAATTAAGCAAAGAAGTCTATGGCAGAGACCATCACCCACGTTGCTTCACCATTTGGATGGCAGGGGCAGGTATCAAGAAAGGTATTACCATTGGGCAAACAGATGATTTTGGCTATAATATTGTGAGCGACCCTGTTCACGTACATGATTTCCAAGCTACCTTATTGCATTTGATGGGTATTGACCATGAAAAATTTACTCATAAATTTCAAGGTCGTCGATTTAGATTAACCGATGTACACGGAACAGTTATCAAGGATTTATTGGCTTAAATTTAGGTGATTTGGTTTCAGCCTATTTAATAATTAAACGCTTACAAAATGACTCTATGGTGGAAAACTATGGATGAACTAAAAAATTACGACTCAGTAGCTTATCTACCGAGTCCATCTCAAAATGTCGCCATCTCAATTTTTTGAAAAGCGTTCGTAACTAGGAAATTCATTGCAAGACAAAATTTCATCCTTGGAAATAAATTACCAAGCTACGAGCGACATTTTAAGATCCAACCTGCTAAAAGAATCCATTATATTTCACAACACACCTAATATTCAACTTAACAATTAAATTACAAAATTTATTTATATAAAAAAAATGAGTATTTAGTAATGCTAAAAAAATTGCTTTATTCGAAACATTCTCTTGCAATTTAACGATTACCTACTTATTTTTGTCTAAAATCAGACATTTCTTATTGAATAATGTCTTTGTTTGTAACTTCAAAAGTAGCCACTAAAATTCCCCCCGCTTACTTAGGTTTTAAGCCTACTTGTCTACAAAAATAGATTCCCCAAAAGGTATCTAACTATTACACTATGGTTAGGTTGCCAAATCAAAAAGTACTAAAATGAGAAAACACTTACTAGCAGCAAGTATGCTCTACTTGCTATTAGCGAACTGCACAAAAGACAAAATCCACGTTGAAACCACACTAGATCGTTCCTTAACGCAGGCACTAAACAAAGCTTCTATTACGAATGATAAAAACCATTTTATCTTACCCGAGAGTGATGATTTCACAACTATTCCACAAGATAAGACGCATAACCCTTTGACCAAAGCAAAGGTTGAATTAGGAAAACTCTTGTTCTATGAAACGGGTATTGCTTTATCTCCTACCAAAAATGCTGGGCAAAAAACTTATTCTTGTGCTTCTTGCCATGTACCTTCTGCGGGCTTTAGACCAGGAAGTGTTCAAGGAATTGCTGATGGAGGGATTGGTTTTGGGGTTAATGGAGAAAATCGGTCAAAATTGGCCGCTTATAGAGAAGAAGAAATGGATGTACAAGGCGTACGTCCTTTAAGTGTACTGAATGTAGCTTTTGTAGAGAATACCACTTGGAATGGTCGCTTTGGCAGCGCAGGTGTAAATATCGGAACAGAAGACCGTTGGGAAGTAGACCCTGCACTACATATTAACGAGGCAGGATTTGCTGCTTTAGAATCCCAAAATATAGAGGGATTAGAAGTACATCGAATGGAGATAACGGAAGAAGTATTAGACAATTATGGTTACCGACCTTATTTTGACGCAGCTTTCGGAAAAACAGGAGTAGCAGAAAGGTATTCTAAAACCAATGCAGCTTTTGCCATTTCTGCCTATCTAAGAACTTTATTAACCAATGAAGCGCCATTCCAATCCTATTTAAAGGGGGAATTAAATGCTATGACCCCACAAGAAAAAAGAGGTGCTTTGGTCTTTTTTACAGATGCAAAATGTTTTCATTGTCATAAAGAAAAGAATTTAGGCGCCAATGATTTTTATGCCTTAGGCGTGAATGATTTATATCAAACGGGCTTGGCATTTAATACTTCAGCTGAAGATCAGCGTAATCTTGGTCGAGGAGAATACTCTGGTCAAGAAATTGATAACTATAAATTTAAGATTCCCCAACTCTATAATCTAGCAGATGCCCCTTTTTATTTTCATGGTAGTAGTAAAACTACTTTAACCGAGGTCGTTGACTATTTCAATGAAGCAATTCCTGAAAACCCAAATGTCCCCAAGGAACAAATTGCTCGTCAATTCCAACCTCTACAATTAACCCCACAACAAATAGTGGATTTAACTGCTTTTTTAGAAACAGGACTTCGTGACCCAAATTTAGAGCGATATGTACCAGAACAAGTATTATCAGGTTTTTGCTTTCCTAATAATGATATATTCTCTCAGCTTGATTTGGGATGTGGAGAGTAAATTTAAAAACTAATTGGTAACGTATCTTCCGAGCGCCCGTACGGCTACTAAAAAAGATATTAAGGGGGAGTAAACCTAGATTTACTCCCCCTTAATATCCCCGCGCTGAGTCCGTTAAGAGGACAAAACATAAACAAACTTACTTTACACGGCACTTGGTCATCCCTATTCAAACGATGGATATCTTCCACGATATTTTATTGACCATGAAAAATATAATTCATCATGCTAGTTTATACTAAGTATCATAGTTTTACCATCCCCACATAGTACCGTCTTCTAATCTATTTACTGGTAAATAAGACCTTTTATACGGATATTTAGCAGCTTCTGCTTCGTCAAAGTCAACTCCTAGACCAGGCGCATCTGTGATGTACAATAATCCATCATCGAATTTAAGGTCAAATTTAAAAACGGAATTCATTGCTGGCGTTCCAAACCCCACAAATTCTTGTACGGCAAAATTGGGGGCCCATAAATCAAAATGTATGTGTGCCGCACAAGCTATTGGGGATAAATCAGGTGCGCCATGAGGCGCCATCCTCACGTTGTACATGGCTGCAAAATCAGCCACTTTTCTTAGAGGGGTTATTCCGCCTCCATGTGATACTGCCATGCGGCAATAATCTATCAGTTGATTTTGAATTAAATCTTTTGCATCCCAAACAGTGTTAAATATTTCACCAATTGCTAATGGGGTAGTGGTATGTTGGCGTATTAACTTAAAAGTATCTTGGTTGTCTGCTGGTACCATATCTTCTAAAAACAACAAATCATACGGTTCTAGTAGTTTCCCCAACCTAGCTGCTTCAATAGGCGTTAATCGGTTATGTACATCATGGCATAATCTAATTTCATTACCATATTCTGCTCTTGCCCTTCTAAATAATTCAGGAACGAAGTTCATGTACTTAGCCGTATTCCATTCTAATTCGGGTGGTAATGGACGATCACTTTGCAACTCGTAATAATTCTTTTTCCCGCCCATTGTGCCATACGTTCCTTTTGCACCGGGCAATGCAGATTGAAGGCGCACCACCTTATATCCTTCCTCAATCATACTACCTAAGGTAGCCATAACCTCATCAATAGATTCCCCATTGGCATGACCATATGCCGTAACTCCTTTTCTACTTTTACCACCTAATAATTGGTAAACGGGCATTCCCGCTACTTTTCCTTTAATGTCCCAAAGTGCCATATCAATAGCACCTATAGCGGTCATGGTTACAGGACCTTTCCTCCAATAGGCTCCTTTAAATAAATATTGCCATATGTCCTCTATTTGACTGGGGTCTCTTCCTATTAAACAAGGAGCGATATGCTCTTCCAAATATTTAACAACGGCTATTTCCCTTCCATTCAGGGTGCCATCTCCAACGCCATAAGTACCTTCATCGGTAATAATCTTTATTGTTACAAAATTTCTACTTACCGAGTTTACGAATACTTTTATTGCTGTAATCTTCATTTCTATGAATTTCTATAGTGCTATTGTGGCTATTTAATTGGTTCACCAGTTTGGATATCCAATTTAAAACACCAAATATATGCATTTATTTTTTATTTTAACAATTAGTAACG
>CALFWI010000380.1 GCA_937928615.1 uncultured Saprospiraceae bacterium
TAAGCTATGATATTTCCAATGTTCAATCCCTATAAATTATCTCTTAAGAAATCAATGAATTCCGTAATGGCTTCCTCATTTCGTTTATAATAAGTGTATTTCCCAAATCTTGATTGAGTGACTAAGCCAACTCTTTGCATCATCGATAAATAATGAGAAATAGTAGAAAGAGACAAACCTGATTTTTCCCCAATATATTGGACACAAACACCATCGTCAAAATTTCCTTTGATATGTTGAAACGGAAAGTGTTCTTCAGGGTTTTTCAACCACTGTAAAATTTTTAACCTAGTTCCATTTGATAATATTTTACTTGTTGCTACTAAATCCATGCTACAAATTTATTGATAATTCGAGAATAATCAAAATGTTATTTTGGCTGCTTATTCCGACTAAATTTATACTACAAGGGTATTTATATTTAAGGAATTATTAAAATATCACTTTTGTATATTATATTTACGGTTAAATATATGTAATGTATTGAATTATAATTATTTCCTAAACTAAATTATGCCAAGTTACGAAGGACAATCGGACTTTTATTTATGGAAAGGATTTAAAAGAGGAGATAAGAATGCCTTAAATGTCATTTTTAGAAGGTATTACCCTTTATTACATAATTATGGCAGGAAACTTACTCAAAACACGACTTTAACAGAAGATTGTTTACAGGATTTTTTTCTTTACCTTTACGAACATCGACATAATTTAAAAGATGTTGATACCATAAAACCCTACCTTTTTAAAGCCTTTCGCAATCGACTATTCAACTATTTAAAAGTAAACACAAACATTGTTTCTCTAGAAACAATAGAAAAAAATGGCTTACCTATCGAATTTTCTGCGGAGGAACTAATGATTCATCAAGAAAATGCGCAACTACAAAATGCGCAAATTTTACCCCTACTCAATCAACTCACCAATAAACAGAAAGAGCTAATTTATTTGAAGTACTATAATAATTTAAGCATCACCGACATCGCTGAAGTGGTCGGCATCTCCTATCAGGGCGTGTTGAATGGTTTAAGCAAAACGATGAAAAAACTAAGAAAGGTGCTTGCATTTGTTGTAGTTTCCATGCTTTCTATACTTTTTTAAAAAAAATATTAAAAAAAGAGGTTATATAAAATAACTTTTAGACTGGTAGGAGTGAAGACACATTCAAAGAACAATTTTTTGATTAATAATTAATAGTTACCAACAACAAAAACAACAACTAAAATTAGACCCTTGAAAAAAGAATTCACCAACTTAAAAGATTTTATAGAGGACGTGTCTTTCAAACGATGGATTATGGAAAACTCGGAGAAGGATAGGCTAATATGGGAAGAATGGCTAAGTAATCATCCTGAAAAAGAAGGAGTACTAGAGGATGCGGCGAGTATCTTAACGGGCATTCAATTTAATCCATCTATACCATCACCATCTAAAGTAGAAAAAGAACTCAAAAAAATACATCTCTCTATTGCAGCAAAGGAGGCTGCTAATAAACAACCCAAGCAAATGTTGGGCAGCCTTCGCCGCAAGAGCATATGGTCGGTTGCAGCGGCTATTGCGTTATTACTGGCGATTACTTTTGTAATTCCTTATTTTTTACAGGAATCAATGATTGAACATCAAACTGCTTTTGGAGAATTTAAAGAACTTCAATTACCAGATGGCTCAAAAGTAGTCCTCAACGCTAATTCTACTTTGAAATATGAAGCGACTACGCCAAGAAAAATTTGGCTGGAAGGCGAGGCATTTTTTGAAGTAACTAAGAAGCCAAGCACCCGCGAAAATTTCCAAGTACAAACGAATGACTTAACGGTCACCGTTTTAGGAACAATCTTTAATGTGAATAGTCGAAATGCACAGACCAAAGTATTTTTAGAAGAAGGAAAAGTAATATTAGAGGGAATGGAATTGACTCAAAATACCTTAGAAATGATTCCTGGAGAGTTGGTCAGTTATTCAAAAAAAGACAAAAAGATAATAGAAAAGAGAAAAGCTAAAACTTTAGAAAATACCTCCTGGAGAAATGGAGTGATTCGATTTACAGAGGTGCCTTTGTCAACAGTTTTGGATGAAATAACGGCTATTTACGGTATTCAATTCGATAATAAAATAGATAAAATATTTTCTGGTGGCATTCCTAATGAAAATTTAGGCATTGCTTTAGAAACACTTAAAGAGATTTATGGAATAGAAATTGAGCAGCAGGGCGAAGTTTATATTATCAAAGAATAGAGAGCCGAGAGTAGAGCTGTTAATGTTAATGTAAATGTAAATGTCTATGCTCTACAAGCTCTTTCAAAAAAGAATCTATAAACAAGAATATGAATTTAAAACACATAGCAGTAGTCATACTACTTTTAGTTTTCGGAAACCTCCGAGGGATAGCTGCTATTGGTGTTTTAGAAACAGAACCACTAAGTGAAGTCTTAGAGAGAATAGGGGAGAAGTACCAAGTTGTTTTTTCCTATAATGCGGAGGATTTAAAAAATATCTCTGTCCAATTTTCCTTCAAAGGAACAGAAGCTTTAGAAACCGCTATTAATCGGGCACTAGTTAACACGAATCTAAAATATAAATACCTCGGAGCTAACTTTTTTGTTATTCATAAAGATAATCGGAAAGGAAAAAAGAAACTGAGGAAGATTAAAAGAAAGCTTCAACAAATTGGACGTTTAGGAGAAACGAGTGATTTAAGTATCTCCAATGGATACGCAACAACCGTTTTTGAAGCAGCTGAAAAATTACAAAAGACGAAGACGGTTCGTGGAACGATTACAGACGACAAAGGAGAAGAATTGATAGGCGCTACTGTTCTAGTGGAGGGCACAACGATAGGCACTTCAACTGATTTGAAGGGGTATTATGAATTAATTATTCCCATTGAAACAGCTACCCTTTTAGTAACCTATACAGGTTTTTCTAATGAAGTAGTGGACGTAAAAGAACAAGCGATAATTAATGTTCAATTAGTAGAAGGCGTACAGTTGAATTCAGTGACTGTTTTTGGGTCAAGAGGAAAACCACGAACTAGTTTTGATTCGCCTGTACCTGTAGACCATATCTCTATAGATGTTTTAAAGAATTCTGGCAAAAGCACTTTAGACCAGCAACTAATGTTTAAAGCACCTTCCTTTAATTCCACGCAACAGCCAATTTCTGATGCAACGGCTCACTTTAATCCTGCTGATTTAAGAGGCTTACTACCAAGTAGAACGTTGGTTTTAGTGAATGGAAAAAGAAAAAATAGTAGTGCCTTAGTTTATAGTGTGACCACCGCAGGTAGGGGAGAGGTTGGCGTTGATTTGAAGTCCATTGCGCCTGATGCCATTGAAAGCATAGAGATATTACGAGATGGAGCTGCCGCTCAGTATGGTTCAGATGCGGTTGCGGGAGTTATTAATTTAGTACTTAAAAAACAAGCAGCGCCATTTTTGAATATGGGGTATAGTACTACTGGAAAAGGAGATGGGACGCAATATCAAATAGCTTCTGGTTTTTCTACTAAAATAAAAACGGACGGATTTGCCAATTTTACCTTAAGTTATTTCAATCAGCGGCGTTCGGAACGATCGGGAACAGTAGCTAGTGCGGAAATAGAAGCGGCGGAATGGGGGACAGAGCTTTATAGTTTGACGGATTATGAAGCTTATTTAGAACGACACCCTAAAGCGGGAACACAAGTTGGTTTGCCAGATATGAGTGCCTTAAATTTTACTTTTAATGCAGGCTATACTTTGAACAAAGCCAGTAATACAGAATTGTATGCTTTTGGTACGTTAATGAAGCGAACAGGGTCTTCACCACAATTTACTAGAACGCCCTATTGGGTGCCAGGTTTTGAGGCCATTTATCCTGACCAGCCTTATTTTTTACCAGAAATGGCACCGAAAATTGAAGACAATACCCTTTCAGCAGGTATTCGAACGACTTATTTAGATTGGGATATTGATTTTAGTAGCACTTATGGACGTAATAAAATAGCGTATTATATCGTCAATTCCTTCAATCAATCATTAGGCGCAGAGAGTCCAAAAGATTTTTATAATGGGACGCATGCTTTTAGTCATTTGGTCAATAATTTGGATGCGGTACGGACTTTTTCGCCTGATAAAATTGAATCCTTAACGCTTTCTATTGGTGTAGAACAACGAACGGAAAATTTCAAAACTAAAGCAGGAGAATTTGCTTCCTATGGAGATGGGTCTCCCGATATTGAGGACCGAATTGGCTCCCAATCTTTTAGTGGTTTTAAACCAGAAAGTGCTTCTAGTAATTATAGGAGTAACCTAGGATTGTATACCGAAATAAATGCAGATTTGACTAAACGAGTATTATTAGGTGGTGCGATTCGTTACGAAAACTATAGTGATTTTGGAGGGAATGTCAGTTGGAAATTGAATAGTAGGATTAAAGCAATCGACAATAAATTAAATATAAGAGGTTCTTTTAGTAATGGTTTCAGAGCGCCTGCGCTACACCAAATTTATTATACCGCAACCACGACAACCTTAACCCAACATGGGGTGGTACAGAACCGAATCTTTAATAATCAAGATCCTGCCTTAAAGAGTTTGGGAATTCCAAGACTGATGCCAGAAACTTCTTTTAATGTTGGCGCTGGATTTACTTATAAAATCAATAAAAAGATTGATTTGGCAGCGGACCTTTACCAAATCATTGTAAAAGATAGAATCATTCTTTCTGGTCAGGTTGAAAAAACAGACATAGCAAATTCACCGATAGACCGATTATTGAATGAATATAATATTAGCTCTACAGGATTCTTTTTAAATGCGGTAAATACGACGACTAAAGGGATAGATTTAGTGTTGAATTTTGAACATATGAAAATTGGCAAAGGCAGTATTAAAGGAAGTATTGCGGCTAGTTTTAATCGGACAGTAGTCGATGCTATCAATCTACCCGATTTTATTGAAGCGAATAATTTGAGGGATAATATCTTGTCTAGAGAAGATATTTCAAGAATAGAATCGTGGCGACCTCAACAAAAAATAATTGGTAGTACGACTTACGGGCTTGGAAAATGGTCTAGTACGGTATCACTGTTCTATTATGGGGCAGTTACCTTTAAACATCCAACGAATGTAGCGTATGATGCAACTTATAGCGGCAAATTATTGACAGATTTAAGTTTTACTTATGCTTTTTCTGATAAACTAAAGCTGCATTTTGGTGTGAATAACTTATTTAACAAATACCCCGATACTTTCTATCAAGCTTATAATGGCGTAACGCCTGACGATAACCTTGATTTTAATGGACGATTTAAATATCCGTGGCAGACGACCCAATTTGGGATAGATGGTATCCGATTCTTTTCAAGGGTGAATTTTATCTTTTAATAAGCTAGTTAAGAGATAATTGATACCTTAATCAGGTGGGGCGTAAGCTGAAAAGGGATAAAAGAGTATTAATTTTAATAAATATGAAATTATTTACTACTTTTGCACTCCCTTCAAATAATTTGACATTTCGAGAAAATTAGAAATGCCAAATTTTAAACAAACCTAGCTCGAATTAAAGCATAAATCTATAGATGAAATGTCATTTATAAAGGGTATAATTCTATGCTTGAAAGCGACATGTTTTTATTAAAAAAAATAATTATCAAGAAAAATGTTGTTAATGGAATGATTAAAAAAAGTAGTCCGACTACTTTAAACCAACTTTAAACATTACATTTTCATTCCTTAGCAACAACATGATTAGCTACTTAAGACTCACTATTGATTAGTTAATTGCAATTTTTAAACAATCTTTATTAATTAAAAAAGTTTTAGATGAAACGTTTTTTTACATTTTTAGTGGTGCTGTTTTTTGCACTTCCTCTTGCATTAAATGCACAAAATGTCTCTGGTACAGTTGCTAGCGCAGGCGAAGCAATTATTGGAGCCAATCTTTTAGTTGCAGGTTCTAGTACAGGTACTATTACTGACATCGACGGTAAGTACTCCATGGATTTACCAGCAGGAACTTACTTGATTGAAGTAACTTATACAGGGTATACTTCTCAATCTTTCAATGTTACTTTGGCTACTGGCGAAAGTAAAACAATGGACATTGAATTAACAGAAGGTGTTAGTTTAGGAGATGTTGTGGTAACAGGTTCTCGTACAGCACCTCGTTCTTCTACGGATACACCATTGCCAATTGATGTAGTTAACGCTGCTGATTTGATCTCAACTGGTCAAAATTCTTTTGATAAGGCATTGACTTACAAGATTCCATCTTTTAACTCGGTAAATACACCAGTAAACGATGCGACTTCTTTATTAGATCCATTTGAAATCAGAAATATGGGACCTTCTCGTACGTTGATTTTGATTAATGGTAAGCGTAAGAATACAAGTGCATTATTATACACACAGACTTCTCCAGGACGTGGAGAAACTGGTGCAGATATTTCTGCTATCCCTCAAGGTGCTATCGAAAGAGTAGAAATCTTAAGAGATGGTGCTTCTGCTCAGTATGGTTCTGATGCAATTGCAGGGGTAATGAACATTATTTTAAAGAAAGATGCTCAAAATGGTAGCGTTACTTTTACTGGTGGTTTGACTGCTGAAGGTGATGGCGAAACGTATGGTGTTGCTTTAAATAATGGCGCTAAATTAGGCGAAAACGGATTTATCAATTATACAATTGATTTATCTAAGAGAGAGCAAGCTAACCGTCCAGGTGTAGTAAGTGCAGAAGGGGAAGCAGGTGACTTCGGTGCGCCTTTATCTGAAGTACAAGCGTTTTTGAATACACGTCCAGATGCAGGAAACATTAACGGTTCTCCTGAAACGACTGCTGCTAAATTTTCTGTAAATTTTGGTACGCAAACTTCTGAAAATTCAGAAATTTATGGAAATGCTGCATACGTATACAAGAAAGTAAACAGTTTTGCAAACTACAGAACGCCTTATTGGAGAACTGAAGAAGCTTTCCCTTACTTAGCGGATTTCTTCCCTAATGGACCTAATGGCGAATACGTAGGTTATGTGCCTACTTTTGATGGTAACTTAACAGATTATAACGGAACTGTTGGTTTCAGAAATAATAAGAACGGATGGATATCTGATGTTAGTTTAACTGTTGGTGGTAATGAGCAAACTTATATCGTAAGTAACTCTCACAACCGTAATGGTACATTGAACCCTGATGGAACGAACAAG
>CALFWI010000381.1 GCA_937928615.1 uncultured Saprospiraceae bacterium
TAATTCGCCGTGACTTGAAGTGAACGCAATAACTGGTTTTCGAGAAGTCTGTAATTTTTGAATAGCATTCGATAATTTATATTCCAGTAAACCAACACTATTATTTAAAGCTTCATGAGACGACATCCCAGGAATATCCTCTCCTACCAAATCAACAGGAATACTTCTGCCTTTATAAGTCAAAACAGCATAAGGATAAAAACGAACCGTCTTTTGTTCTTTGCCATCTCGAATCCTCAAATTCTTCGCCCTTAATCCATCATTTTGTAATTGCTTGATTCGATTATTCTTTTCTTCAACGGGTAAGCTATTTGGAATCGGGTCTTCAAATTCATATTCCACATACCCGGAAATACTCCGAAAATCGTCTAATATTTCTCTAGTCGCTTTTTGTAAACGCTTAAATCCCGCAGGAAATTCGCCTTCTAAAAGCACATTGACATAAACCACATCATCCAAATTTTGCAATAAATCTTGGGTCGGTTGCGTCAAAGTATATCGCTTTTCTTCCGTCAAATCCAAGTACCCATAAAAATGATTGCCAATTACATTTAACCCGATAGCAATGCCGATAACTAATACTAAATTTAAAATTGATTGCTTCATATATTGTTTAAGCGTAGAGATTGCTAGATTAGAGAATAGAGATTTTGCATTTTGCAAAACTTAGTCACTTAATAAAAATCCGTGTAAATTCATTTAATCCTGTCCAAATCCGTTGTTCCTCCTCCTAGCTCGTCCATCCTGTTCATCCTGCATAATCCTGTCATCCTGTATCACCACTTCCGACTTTCCAAAGCCACCTGACTCCCCATTAAAAACACGCCAATAACCGATATAAAATAAATCAAGTCTCGACTATCCAAGACCCCTCGACTAATCGACATATAATGATAATCAATACCAATCATCTGCACGATATCATCTGTTTTGCCTAAAAAAACGGGCAATCTACTGAGGTAATCAAACCCCCAATAAAATAGAAAACAGAAAAAGAAAGCCAGTATAAAAGCAATGATTTGATTATCCGTAATCGAAGAAGCCAATAAACCTATCGCCACAAAAGTCCCCCCTAATAAAGCCAAGCCGATATAAGAACCAGCAATCGCTCCTGCATCTAAATTCCCTTTGGGCGACCCCAATTCGTGCATCGTATAATAGTATAAGAGCGTTGGCAGCAAGGCAAAAATAACCAATAACCAACAGGCAAAAAATTTCCCTAAAACGATTTCCCAATCTCTCAAAGGACGAGTCACTAATAATTCAATCGTGCCTGTTTGTTTTTCTTCCGCAAAAGAGCGCATCGTAATAGCTGGAATTAAAAACATAAATATTATAGGAGCGACTTCAAATAAGGTATCTAAGGAAGCGACTTTATATTTTAACAAGCTATAATCTGGAAATACCCAGAGCATTAAACCCATAAAAACCAAGAAAACACCTATGACAATATAGCCAATAAGAGAGCTAAAAAAAGTATTTATTTCTTTATAAAAAATGCTTAGCATTGAGTAGTTGATTAGTTCTTTAAATAAGAAATTAAAAGCCAGACAATCAAATAAGGAATTTCATCCTTATCGGCTCTCACTTCTCTTTTGATTATTGATTGATAGGGAAATTAACGGCGTGTTTATCGTTGTATAATAATAGCGCATCGAATAACTTATCCTCTGCCCCGATAGCGCCAAGGCTCTTTAATGCTTGGATAATATCGGGTTCTTCGGTTATCCATTCTAGTAAATTTTGATAATTAAAGTCGGCTACTTCCCCTGTCGCAAATCGCAACATTCTTTCTTTGATAACGGGTAATTTTCGCATCGCTTTCCCTGTCCGAAAAGGTTTGCCAATGAGCGGATTATAAGCTTTAAAAGTGAGTTCTTTTTCTTCAATATCATCGTAGGCATAGTAGCAAATGTTTCCTCGTACTTCCATAGCCGCAAATACCTTCAAACTATGAGCAGGTAAATTAGGATTGGCTTTGACATAAGGAATGCCTCGAATCACGACCGCCCAAATCGAATCTAAATCCAATCGTTTGCCCGTTCCTTTTAAACGAATGTATTCTATTTTCGCTTGCTTTGTTTTTTCATTAATAAAAAAATTGCCCTCTATCATATTCCCTGTATGCGTGGGCCTATTTTTTTGAAAAGCTGCAAAGGTTTTGTAGACGCCATTCTCAAAACGAAAGGATTGAGTCAATTGAGTTTGGGCATTTGTGGTAAAAGACAGTAGGCATAAAATTAATACCATAGGAAAAAAAGTCAGTGAATTGCTAAAACTTTTCTTATTCCACTTATTTAAACAGTAAATCTTATTCATTATTTATAACTTGAATGAATCGCTGGTCATTAATGACGAATGTACTAATAACCAATGACTATTTATTTTGTCAATTCTTGAAATACATCTTCCACACTATATTGTTCTTTTTTCATTTCCAATAAAGTCAAATTATTAGCAACGGCAAAATTGAAAATATCGCTTCTAATATCCTTATTTTTTTCGGAAGTAAATTGCCACCGACCATTACCCAAAGATTTAAGCGACTTAACTTGCTCGATTCTAGTCAATTGTTTTTGCAAGATTTGTTGAGCAAATTCTACCGTAATAACCGTCTCTCCAGTTACTCTTTGTTGAAGGGTTTCAATGGTATCATTGGCGACCATTGCTCCTTTATTAATAATAATCACTCTATCACAAAGTGCTTGGACTTCTTGCATAATATGCGTAGAAAAAATAACCGTTTTTTCTTGCCCCAATTCTTTTATCAATCGACGAATTTCTATCAATTGATTGGGGTCTAAACCAGAAGTAGGCTCATCTAAAATCAAAACTTCTGGGTCATGCAGCATTGCCTGTGCTAAGCCCACTCTTTGTCTATATCCTTTTGACAAAGAACCAATAATTTTATTTTGTTCCCGCTGCAAGCCTGTTCGGTCTATCATTTCTGCTACTCGTTGCCGCTTATTTTTCACTTTATGCAAACCCGCAACAAAAGATAAATATTCTTTGACATATAAATCTTTATAAAGCGGATTATGTTCAGGCAAATACCCAATTCTTGCTCGAACAGCCAAAGGGTCTGCCACTACATCGTAGCCACAAACGGTTGCTTTCCCTTCGGTTTGGGGAATAAAACAGGTAACGATTTTCATCGTCGTTGTTTTCCCTGCCCCATTCGGCCCTAAAAAACCGAGTACTTCTCCTTTCTTAGCTTCAAAACTAATATTATTAACGGCTTTTTGTTGGCCATATATTTTTGTTAGATTTTCGACGATTACAGACATTGATATTAAATGATGAATGATGAATTCAATATAATCTATTCCTATTTCTTCATTCAAGTTTGATACTATAAAAAATTACAAAAAATAAAATTCCACTAATTTAAATAAGTGATACTAGACGAATCAAAACTATGTGGACTCTATGGACTATGCAACTATGTGGTATAAAAGCACTTAAACTAAACGTGATAGCGCCCGCAAAATTATAAAAAGATAGCGGATTACCGCTTCCTAAAGACAAAAACGATTTTTATTAAAAGAGTTTCCAACATTTTATACCTTTGTTGGGGATAGATAAGGTGATGAAATATTAAGTTTAGGTGGTCAACACCTCATTAACTCATAACTTCATCAACTCATTAAGCTTATAACTTTAACCTAGCACTTCAAATTATGCCTTACCAATATTTCAAATTTTTAGTCCTCTTGTTACTCCTTACGGGCACCACAGAAATGGTCGCACAAGTAAGTGTTTCTAAAACTTGGATAGATACCACTATTCTAGCAACTTTCGACTACCGTTGCATTGGCCCAACGAGAGGCGGTAGAGTAACCGCTGTAGCAGGCGTCAACACACAACCAGCTACTTATTATATGGGGGCAACAGGCGGTGGCGTTTGGAAAACGGAAGATTATGGCATCAATTGGAAAAATATTTCGGATGGTTATTTTGCTTCGCCTTCGATTGGGGCGATTACAGTAGACCAAAATAATCCAAAAACGATTTATGTGGGAACAGGTTCAGATGGGATTAGAAGTAATATTATTGCGGGGAAGGGAGTTTATAAAACCACCGATGGTGGCAAAAAATGGGAACATCTTGGGCTAACAAAAACAGGGCAAATTGGTGCTGTTGAAATTCATCCAACTGACCCGAATACCATTTTTGTAGCAGCGATTGGTCAAGCCTTTAATGCCAATGAAGAAAGAGGCTTATATCGGTCTAAAGATGGTGGCAAAACTTGGTCAAAAAGTTTATACATCAATGATAAAATAGGTATTGTCGATGTCGAATTTGCGCCAGATAATCCGAATATTATGTATGCCGCAGCTTGGAAAGCACAACGAACCCCTTGGACGATTATTAGTGGCGGCATGAAAGAAGGAGGCATTTATAAATCAACGGATGGTGGCGATAATTGGACAAAATTGGAAAAAGGCTTGCCGCAGGGATTAATTGGAAAAGCAGATTTAACCGTTTCTGCCAATGACCCTAGCCGAGTCTATGCCCTAATTGAAGCGCCCGAAGAAGAAAGCGAAGCTGGCAGAGGTGGGCTTTATCGTTCCGATGATTATGGCGCTAGTTTTGAGTTGGTGACTTATAAAAAAGAATTATTAGACCGTCCTTTTTATTATTGTAATATCAAAGCAGACCCACAAAATGCGAATGTTTTATATGCTTCTGCCACTCGTTTTTTCAAATCTAAAGATGCTGGAAAAACGTGGAAAAGAATGCGCACCCCACATGGAGACAATCACGATATTTGGATTAATCCAACCGATTCTATGAATTTTATTCAGGCAAATGACGGTGGCGTCAATGTCACTTTAAATGGCGGCATAAGTTGGTCAAACCAATTTAATCAAGCAACTGCTGAATTGTACCAAATTGAAGTCGATGACCAAGTCCCTTACTGGATTTATGCAGGACAGCAAGATAATACTACTTTAGCATTGCCTAGTTTACCCACCTATTTAAATTCTGGCGGACAAGAGCAAATTTTATTAAGTGTAGGTGGTTGTGAAACAGGGCCAGTTGTACCCAAACCTGGCAATCCAGACATTGTTTATGCCAATTGTAAAGGTCGATTTGGGGTTTATAATAAAAAGACGGGGCAAGAAAAGAAATATTATGTCGGGGCAAGTAATATGTATGGGCATAATCCGAAAGAATTAAAATATCGTTTCCAAAGAGTTTCTCCAATTCATGTTTCTCCGCATAATCCAGATGTCGTTTACCATACTTCTCAATACGTTCATAGAACCACCAATGATGGGCAAACTTGGGAAACCATTTCTCCAGATTTAACGGACTTCGACCCAACAAGACAAGTCATTTCTGGCTTCCCAATAACTAGAGATGTAACGGGAGAAGAATTTTATAGTACCATTTATGCCATCCGAGAATCGAAGCTACAAGCAGGACTAATTTGGACAGGGGCAAATGATGGGCCTGTATATGTGACGCAAGATGGCGGCAAAGATGGTTGGAAAAATGTAACGCCCAAAAGTTTACCGAAAGGCGGTCGAATAGATTGCGTAGAACCATCCAGCCATCAAGCAGGAAAAGCTTATTTCACTTCTTTGCGCTATCAATTAGGTGACTGGACCCCCTATATTTATAAAACAGAAAATTATGGGAAAGATTGGACATTGATTACCAAGGGCATTCCTAGTGATTATCCAGTTAGAGTCGTCAGAGAAGACCCAGATAAGGAAGGGGTATTATATGCAGGCACAGAATATGGGTTATTTGTCTCTTTAGATGATGGGCAAAACTGGCATGCTTTCCAAAACAATTTACCCGTTACGCCCATTAGTGATTTAAAAGTCCATCAAAAAGATTTAGTCGTTTCTACAATGGGACGTTCTTTTTGGATATTAGACGATTTATCCGTTTTACACGAATCTATGGATAAAATAGCAGCAACGGATGCGCAATTATTCCAGCCAAGAGACGAATATAGGTTGCGGTATAGAGGCAATAGTAAAAATAGCATTCCACATTATCCTGCCAATGGAGTGAATATTAATTACTATTTACAAAATAGCGCCAAAGGTATGATTAGCCTTGAGATTTTAAATAGTACAGGAGATGCCATTCGTAGTTTTAGAAGCGTAGACGCAGCCAAAAACAAAGTCGATAAAGAGCGAAATATGTCTACTGAATTTGCGGGTAGAGGCACCACTCCATTACTAAAAACGGGGGAAGGCTTACATCAATTTCGTTGGGATATGCGGCACGAAGGTGTTTGGGACGAAGACGCTAAAAAGAGTGGCAGGAATGGTGCTTTAGTCAGTCCTGGCGAATATACGGCACGCTTAAAAGTCAATGGGCAAACCTTCCATGAAACGTTTACCATTAAAATGGACCCGAAAGTGGCAGCGAGTGGGGTAACCATTGCGGAAATAAAAGCACAAGAAGCCATCAATTTAAAAGTGAGAGCCCAAAGAAATCTAGCCAAACAAACACTTGCCAATATCGAGCAAATGAAAACTAAATTAACGACTATTCCATTGGATAAACGCAGCAAATCTCAAATCAAGCAAATCGAGCAATTAGAGGACTTGATGCAGCAATTTGTGACCAAGAAGGGCCGTTATCAAAAACCAATGTTATTAGACCAATTTCGCTACTTGAATTATATGATTGATGCGGCAGACCAACAACCAGGAGCCGATGCGATTACTCGATTAAAAGAATTAGCTGGTTTATTGAAAAAACATGTTGCCGCTTATCGGGAAATTGCCAAGATAAAAGGGGCAGTATCGAATGGCATTGGAAATGAAGAATAAATAAGCCTTCAAAAAAAAATCACCATGATTTTAGGAATCATGGTGATTTAATTTCAATTCAAAAGACCGCTACGTTAATTTATCTTCTTCTGTAGCATCCGTAATAAGGTCTTCTTCCGCAGGATTCGTAGTAAGTCCTTCTTCCATTTTTCCGCCAAGCATTGCAACAATCGCCGCTAAAATTTTACTCGTGTACAAATCAGCAGTTTGTGCAACAATTCTTTGCGAGGATAAATTAGACCATACAAAATCTCTAATTTTTTCATTTAGCTTACCAGAAAAGTTTTCCTGTTGCCAAGCCATAATTCGGTTATTTTTCGGTTATAGGAGCATAACCTTTTAGTCAAATGTCAATATAGACGGGTTGGACTGACTTTCTAATTGGACGAAGCATACCAATAAAGTCACGGTCTTAATTCGGTTTAAATAAAATTCAGTAACCCAATATCCTATGGAACGATTTTTGAGATAAATAATCATAAAAACCCTTCCTCTTTAAGGCCCAAACAGAATTTTCTACTATTTAGAGAAACTATTACCATTATGAATGCCTACTTTAAAAAGACAAGGGCAAGCACTATCTGCTTATTCCTACTATTGCAATTCGCTGGAATTATTTATGGGGATAATAAAATCGATAGCTGTTTACAAGCATTGGCAGTATATGAGGGCGAAACAGAAAGCATACCACGAGCAAAACTCTTCCACGAACTAGGGCAAGCCTACTTACTCAATGAAGCTTATCAACAAGCGGAATCCTATTTTCAGCAATCCTTAAAAGACGCAAGAACATTAGAGGAGGCACCTTTAATGATTAAAAACTATACAAAATTAGCCATCACGTCCTTTTGGTTATCTAAATATAGAGAAGCCATTGATTATTCCCTTCAACCCCTAGAAAATTATGCCCACTTATTAACGGCGAATGATTCTTTAGTCTTATTCAGAAATCTAGCACATGCTTATCATTATGAGGGCAATCTAGAAGCAGCTTATGCTTCTTTATTGACAAGTTTAAATATCTCTATCCGCCAAGAAGATGCGCTTGGGATAGCGGAATCTTATTGCAAACTTGCGGAAATCAGCAAAGAGCAAAAAAAATATCCAAAAGCAATCGCACATACAACTAATGCCTTAACCATTATGAGCGCATTAAATCAGCCGTATGAGGAAAGTTTTTGTTACGATTTATTGGGAGAAGTCCATCATTTAATGGGCAATTATCACAAAGCCTTAACTTATAAAATAAAATCTTGTCAGCTAGGCAAAGAACTTTTTAATGAGTACGACAATGCCTACTGTAATTATACCATTGCAGAAACCCAGTTAGCACTCGGGAACTACGAATCCGCTTATTTAAAATTAGAAACAGCCCTCAAGCAATGGGAAAAAATGGGCTTTCAGGAAGAAAAAATTAAAACACAATTGGTCTATGCAAAATGGCATTTAGCCCAAGGGGATTGTACTACTGCCATTGATTTGGTAACCACCTGTTTACAACTAGCCCAACAACATCAAAATAAACCCTTATTAAAACAGACCTACGAAGATTTATACACCATAGCCCGACAATGTAAGCAGCCTCAAATAGCCCTTGAAGCCCATGAACAGTATATATTGTATCGAGACTCGATTAATGGCAATGCGACCCAAAAGGCGATTGCGAATTTGAGTGCCACCCACGAATTGAAAGAACATAAACAAGCATTCACCCTTTTACAAACGCAGCAAAAGCTACAAAAAACGTACTACATAGGCTTAATCCTTTTCTCCATTTTTTTGATACTCTGCATCATTATAACCACTCGTTATCTGAAAAGACAATATGAGTACAACACCATTCTAAAAGGAAAAAATAAAGAAATCCAACAACAAAATTTGGTCTTAGAATCTACCAATACGCAATTGATTCAAACAAATGAGCAGTTGGAAAAAGCGAATCATGATTTAGAACGTTTTGCCTATATTGTCTCTCACGATTTGCGTTCCCCGTTGCGGACCGTAGGTAGTTTTACTGGGTTAATAGCACAAAAATATAGCTCGCTAATAGACGAAGAAGGGAAAAATTACATTAATTTTGTGGTCAATGGGGTTAAGCACATGAGTCAATTACTAGAAGACATCTTGCTTTTTTCTAGAGCTAAAAGA
This sequence comes from uncultured Saprospiraceae bacterium, assembly GCA_937928615.1. Taxonomy (GTDB): domain Bacteria; phylum Bacteroidota; class Bacteroidia; order Chitinophagales; family Saprospiraceae; genus JAFMDF01. The sequence continues at coordinate 8,952 of CALFWI010000381.1, forward strand.
GCGCCCATTAAAAACAAAACCGTTCATTTAAATCAATTAGTCAATCAATTAACACAAGTTTTGCACGCGCCCATCAAAGAAAAAAAGGCACAACTAATTATTGGTGATTTACCCTCGGTGTTAGGTTCCTCCTCTCAATTAGGGCAAGTATTCCAGAATATCATTGAAAATGCGTTAAAGTTTATCCCTGCCGATCGGCAACCCATTATTCAAATTGACGCCCAATTAGATGGAGAACAATGTCAAATCAGTATCCAAGACAATGGAATAGGCATTAAACCTGCTCATCAGGAAAAGGTATTTTCTATTTTCCAAAGACTGCATACCGCTAAAGAATACACAGGCACAGGTCTTGGATTGGCTATTTGTCAAACCATCATTGACCGCCATCAGGGCAAAATTTGGATTGAATCTGATGGAAAAAGTGGAACGACCTTTTATTTTACCTTACATCTTGATACCGCTTTAGTCCCCGCCCCTACTGTTAGCAAGCTAGCCACAGAAATGTCAACCCTCCAGTAAAGGGATAAAAAACAGGCCCGATTAAAAGATAATTTTAAATGAAGCCCTTTAGTATTGCTAATATTATAAATAATCCCTACTTTTGCGTTCCGAAATAGGCTACCTTATTTCTTAAGTTGCCGAAGTGGCGGAACTGGTAGACGCGCTGGATTCAAAATCCAGTTTCCTCGGAAGTGCGGGTTCGATTCCCGCCTTCGGTACGACGCTTAAAGCCTCATTCATTTTTTGAATGGGGCTTTTTGTTTTAGTATTGATTAAAGTGAGTGCGGTTTACTTTTCAATCTCCTCACAACAATAATTCCTATCTAAACCACCACTAATTTCCTCAAATCCCCCACTCATTCCTAAATAAAGTCAAAAAAGATATTAATTTTAGGCTTTTAGCAATCCTGAAACGAAAAACATGGATAAAATAGTAAAATTACTTTTTGGCTTTTTGCTTTTATTTGGCTTATTGATTATTGCCTTATGGACCTCTGAGGTGCCCGCAAATGCGACGGGGATAACGGACACCACTTTTACAACTTTA
>CALFWI010000382.1 GCA_937928615.1 uncultured Saprospiraceae bacterium
AAAAATTCTGGCGCTCGACCACCTAGTAATAAAATGGCTTCATAATTTTTCTCTTTTACATCCTTAAAAGCAATGTTTGATTCCACTATGTAGCCCGGTTTTTCAATATAGGTATCCCAACCTGGTTCAAAATCGTGAATCACTAAATTTAATCGTTTCACACTTGGTGCTGCAATTACCGCTTGCCAACCTGCTTCTTCAAATCGGTGTTTAGCGTATAAACATTCGTACCCTTCGCCTGCGTCACCTGTCACAATTAGAATTTTCTTTTTCTTTGCCATTATTTTTTGTTTTGATTATATAAGAATTGAAGCAGATATTGATAGGAAACTACACGTTATATATCAATTAATCTCTCTCCTAATAAGACAACAAAATAGCTAATTATTAGGGATACTTTTAATTTTTAGAATAGAAAATTAAAGAAAAGGCACAACTTATAGCGTTGTGTTACTTTCAAACGGTCAGTAGTAACACAATGCTGTGAATTGTGCCACATCTTATCCAAAATAGGGCAAACTTCTTTTATTGTTGCTTATCTTCCAAATTTTTGAATCACTAAGCGTTGACTCACTTGTTGATTATCTCTTATTAAAGAAGCCGTATAAACACCAGGAGACAAATGACTGACATCTTCTTGGATAATTGGTGTCGAAAATCGTGGAGGGGTAATGGTTTTTTCTAGAATAATTTGTCCTAAAGAATTGGAAATTACGAATTGGTAAGGCTCAAAATCTGGTGTTTCGAAGGCAATTGTGATTGCCCCTGTAGTTGGATTCGGGTATAAATTAAGAATGGCTAATTGTTCGCCTTCCGTTGTGCCACAATAAATTTGCAAATTGGTCATCGCATTAAAAACATTTAATCGACCTCCTGAGACGGTTCTGCTTTCTAAACCTCTAATCGGGTCAGAGCCGACTAGCAAAATATTTTTCACAAATGAGGCGGTTTGTTTTGGATTAATTTTAGCATCTTCCGCCAATCGATTACAAGGTAAGGCATAGATTAAACCTACTGCTCCTGTTACATGAGGTGTAGCAAAAGAAGTTCCAGAAAATTCACCATAATCTCTGTCTTTATCAGTTGCTCGAATGCTTTCTCCTGGAGCGCCGATATCAATAGAGACATTCCCAAATCCACCATCTCTAGCTTTTTCATCATTCCTATCAGTAGAAGTTACCCCGATAAAAAAATCACTAGTACAGTTGGTCGGCGTATCTCCAACAACTTCGACGTCTACATCATTATTTGGTCCTGCACCAACAGATAAAATGCCGACTTCTCCCATTAAATCGTACATCTGACATAATTCAGTGCCCATAAATAATTCTGTTGGACGTGTATTATCCCAACCAAAAGAATTATTATTGGCGACTATAAAAGCCCCTTCTCTACCGTCGGTATCATTGTATTTTTTACGGAGATTGTATAAGTATTCGTAAGCCTCAATTACTTCACTTGATAAATCTACTCCAGATAAAAATAGAATGTTAGCATCCCAATTAATACCTGCCATCCCCTCCTCATTATTTGTTTTAGCGCCAATAATACCACTCACTTGTGTGCCATGACTTAATACGGGATGATTATCTGTTAAATCATCTAAATTCAATCCAAAAAAGTCATCTATATAACCGTTATTATCATCATCTCTACCATTATTGGGTACTTCTTTTCGATTACGCCAAATATTTCCTAAAATATCGGGATGGTCTAATTCTATCCCTTTTTCTAAAACGGCTATCACAATTTCATCTCCATTGGCTGTTAATCCACCTGTTGTTTCCTCCCAAACTTGTGGTAATTGTATGCGCTCCAAATTCCATTGGTCATTAAAAAATTCATCATTCGGGGTTGTATTTCTATAGGTTAAGGGGGTGTCATATCCAATACTCAAAATATGCTTATCCTTTTGTAAATGATTAATTAACCAATCTCCTTCCGTCGAATGACCATTATATTCAATGCTATAAAGATTTAATAATTTAGAGACTTGCCTTTTAATGGTAAATTGGACTTTATTTCTACTCAATGATTGATAAGTATCTACAAAATCATATCCATCTACTTTATCTTGAAAACGAATCAAAATATTAGCAGTTGCTGGTGTTTGACCAAGTAGCAGAAAAGGGGAGTATAGCGCAATAATGATAACGAAGTAATGCTTCATTTTTCTTTTAAATTAGTTTGTTCTGTGTCGACCTAAGTAGTGGGACAAAAATAAATTCACCAATTTTTTAAGATTTCAATTTAAAATGCGAAAACCTCCTTGCGGTTAGTTGATTATCATCTTAAATTAAAATCAAATTGGTCCGTTTATTTTTTCATGCCCCTAAGAGGAGAGGATTAGCATGTTGGCAAAATACAAATTTTCAAACTTACAATCCATAGTAAAATGAAGGGTATAAGGAATTAAGGTAGGTTTACTTTTGAAAAAGTATTCTTCACAACAAAGAAAAACGCTTTAGTTAATCATTAACTAAAGCGTTTTTCTTTTTATAAAGCCTTCATTTTTTAGAGGAGAAGACTAATGTATCAGATACAATTAGCTTATCTGTACTATTTTTCTGCACCTACAGAGACATTGAAGCTAGTTCTTAAATTCCCCCACATAAAGGTGACTACCCCTACATTTTCATCATTATCACCTACCTCAAAAGTCATTTGCTCTACTAATTCCTGTGTACTCCCCGTTTTAGTCGTAATTCTCAAGGCATCTTGTCCTTTATCATAACTATAAGCCCCCCATTGGTTGGCTTCTTTATTAAAAATAATCGTCCACTCACCATCTGAAGGAATCGTGAATATGGCATATTTTCCAGCAGCTAATGCTTTTCCATTGATGAATACATCTTGATTTACTTCAAATGTAGTCGCACTATTGGCACCCGTTCGCCAAACTTTTCCGAAAGGCACTAAAGCGCCCCAAAGAGCTCTACCTCTGACAGAAGGAGCATTATAGTTAATGTCAATTTTTAGATCTCCAATACTATAAGAAGTGGTTACTGGTGGACTTTTAGGTTTGCCACTTTGTGCAGTAGCAGTAAACGCTATACTAACCATCAAGATAGCCGCAAATAAAAATCGAGTAAAAGAAAGTGATTTCATTATCAATTTATTTTGATTTTATAAAACGAAATAATATTTTAATTAAAAGACTATTATTTTAACTGATAGGATGCTTACTAGTTCCTATTTTAATCGTCTATTTCCTGACATTTTTTAATAAAGCAATACTCCCTTTTACAATCAGAAATTGAGCCAGTATGTAGGTCGTCATAATTGCTAATCGAGGATAGGGAATTTGTAGTTCCTCTTTTTTAAACTGGTTTAGCCCAATTAAAGTATCTGAACACATAAATAATAACACACCAATAATTAAATAAATAAAGATGGAAGTTGAAATTTCTCCATAGAGATTGGTCATACTTAAAACCATCAAGGTAATAACTGTGCTATAAACCAATACGGGGATTTTAAAGGCAGTAGGTAAATCAGGTAATAAAAAGAGAGAGTTTCCAATTAAGAAGGTTAAAAATATAAGCGCTATCCACGGACGTGACCTAATATACCCCTTGCCCTTGGCGTGTTTCCAAAATGCTAGAAAATATAATCCTTGGGTAATTAGAAAACTCCCTAAGCCTAATAGAAAAAATTGTTGACCCTGAGTGCCTGTTTCTCTAAACATTAGAAACGTATCTCCTAAGAAAGAAAAAAATAGACCGACTAAGATGAGTCGCCCATAATTAAGGTCCGTTGCCTTATTAAAATAAAAATGAAGGCCTAAAAAAATCATTAATAAGGGCTTAGTTATATATATTAGCGGGATATTCTGTATGGCTTCGGCGTAAAGATTGAGGGCAGTATCGATAAAAAATAAAGTCTGCCAGATATTTTTTTGATGGAACATGCTTATAAAGTTAAAGGTGAAAGAACAGAGATAGGCGTTACCTTCTATGTCAACTAAAATCTTTTCAAAGCTAGGAAAAACTATCTGTAATTCATTATTTTAACGCTACACTATCGTCTCTGTTTGTTATGCGCTAATTCTAAAACGAAAAATTCATAAAGATGAAAAAGATTTTACTTCCCTTATTCTGCTTATTATCTATCCCACTATTTAGCCAAAATAATCTTAAAGCCTTAGTCGGAGGAACTTTAATTGATGGCTTTGGAGGTACGCCGATTAGAAATAGCATCATTATTATTGAAGGCGAACGCATTAAAGCGATTGGCCAAGTTGGTAATTTTGATATTCCCCCAAATGCGGAAATTATTTCTACTGAAGGAATGAGTGTGTTGCCCGGTCTCTGGGATATGCACGTTCATTTAATGATTAATGGACATAGTAATTATGCGCATTGGGATAAAAAATATCCACCTTTATTTAAAGACGTAATTATGCCTTCTTCTGCTAAACAATTATTAATGGCAGGCGTGACAAGTGCTAGAGATTTAGGGGCGCCTTTGGAAGAAAGTATTTATGTTAGAGATGCGATTAATAAAGGAGCATTAGATGGACCAACCATGTATATGTCAGGGCCTTTTATTCAGCATGCGCCTTATCCTGGTACAGAACAATTTAGATGGGGCGTAAGTGGCCCTGCAGATGCTAGAGCAAAAGTGAAAAAATTAGCTGATGCTGGAGTTGATTGTATTAAATTAGTGGACCAAGACCAAATGACAATGGCAGAGGTAAAAGCAGTTGTTGAGGAAGCTCATAAAAATGATTTGACGGTTGTTGCTCATTCTCATCGACCAGAAGAAATAAGAAGAGGCTTAATTGCAGGTATTGACAATTTTGAACATACAGGGCATGCTACTGCACCAGAATATCCAGCAGATGTCATGGAAATGATAAAAGCAAGGACTGCTTCTGGCAAAAAACTATTCTGGACACCAACTATTGAAGGTCTTTGGAATTATGAATATACGAGAGATAATCCTGAGATTTTAGATAATGATTCCTGGCATTTAGGTCTACCAGATTCCGTTATTCAAGATATTAAGCAGTCTATTCGTTATCCTGGAAGGTTGGGGTATTTTCAGATTACCCCTTATAGAAAGCCTACTTTAAGAAGAAAATTTGAACAATTAGCCAACTCTGGAGTAGTGCTGATGATAGGTACGGATAGTGGTATTCCAATGAAATTTCATAGTCAATCTACTTGGAATGAATTAGATGTTTGGGTGAATGAACTAGGCTACGACCCTATTTTGGCAATTAAATCCGCTACTTATTGGCCTGCTGTTTTTATGGGCGTAGACAAGGAAGTTGGGACGATTAGTGAAGGAAAATATGCAGATATTATTGCCGTTAAAGGGGATGTTTTGCGACACATTAGTTTATTGCAGCATGTCGATATGGTCATTAAGCACGGGAAGCAGTATAAATAACAATTGACCACAAGCAATTTCGACTAAATACCATACTAAAATAAAAATAAGCTCCTCTTACCAATAAGATGGGCTTATTTTTTGCAAGAATAGTTACTTAGAGTATCAACTATACGCGGTAAACTTTATCGTGAGAGACAAATTATTGGTCAGAAATGGTATTTATTTAACAATAAGTATTGATAGAAGGTAGGAATATTAGGAATTTTGTTTAATCTTTTAGCTAATTATTTAAACAATATGAATAAAAAGCTGTTTAAACCCTAATCAGCACTAAATCTAATAAATTCATTTCAATATAAAGATAATAACGTGGCGGTTTATTCTATTAAAGATTTAGAAAAGCTCTCAGGCATTAAGGCTCATACTATTCGTATTTGGGAGCAGCGCTATGGTATTATTCAACCTGGACGTACACAAACCAATATCCGTTTCTATACAGATGATAATTTAAAACTCTTATTGAATATTGCTTTACTGAATAAGAATGGGATTAAAATTTCTAAAATCGCAAAAATGCGAGCGGAAGAAATTTTAGAAAAAGTGGCAGCCATATCAGAGGTTAATTTTGAAAATGATGTACAACTAGATGCACTTACTTTATCCATGATAGAAATGGATGAATATAAATTTGACCGCATTATTTCCACAAATATTCAACAATTGGGTTTTGAGCGGACAATGATTGAAGTGATTTATCCTTTCTTAGATAAATTGGGCTTGTTGTGGTTGACTGGGTCTATTAATCCGGTACAGGAAAACTTCATGAGTTATTTAATTCGTCAGAAAATTATTGCTGCGATTAATAATGAACCGATTGCTCAGGGAAAAGATGTGCCTAAATTTTTAATTTATTTACCAGAAGGAGAAAGTCAAGAATTGAGCCTCTTGTTTATGCATTACCTCTTAAAGTCTAGGAAATTCAAAGTGATTTATATCGGTAATTATATTTCATTGACCGATTTAAAAGATGCTTACCAAATACATCAACCTGAATTTATTTATGCCATTATTTCAGAAACTTTTACCAAGCCACATATAAAAGATTACGTAGCTACCTTAAAAAATACTTTTCCAAAATCAACGGTTTTGTTATCTGGTTATCAAGTAATGAGTCAAAGTGTACAATCTGAGGACAACTGTAAAGTGCTCCCTAACCTCGACGAAACGATTGGTTTTTTAAATGCTTTAAATAAGCACTAAGCTTGTTAACCAACTATTTCTTGCTAGTTTACTCCAAAAAAACTTTCTTTTCCTGCCTGTAATTATCAAACCCTTTACTTTTACATATCGTATTTACTTCTAGGAATGAAATATAAGTAATTTTTATTCTATTCCTTATTATATCATCATTAAATAATCAAACAATGAAAGCTACTATTAATTTAGTATCATTTTTCTTTTTATTTCTATTAGTTGCTTGTGGAGGCCCAGAAGGTAAAAAAGTAGAAGCTACAGATGCAAAAGCAGTACCTGCACCTACAACAACTGCGACGACACCTACAGCTAGTGCAAATGCTGAAATTGCTAACTACAATCTAAATAAAGGAACATTAAATTGGACAGGTTCTAAGCTAGCTGGAAGCTCTCACTCTGGAACTATTAGTGTAGTACTAGGAGATATTAAAGCAAAAGGAGATAATATTTTGAGTGGTCAATTCGTGATTGACATGAAGTCTATTACCAATACAGATATGGAAGCTGGAAAAGGTAAAGAAAAATTGGAAGGGCACTTAAAAAATGCTGATTTCTTCAACGTAGAAGCACACCCTAGAGCAACTTTTATTATTACTGGTTCAAAGCCAGCAACTGGAGATGCTACGCATACTGTTACTGGAAATTTGACGATTAAAGGGATTACTAAAAGTGTTTCTATTCCTGTAAACGTAGCGGTGGTCGCCAATAAATTAACTGCAGTTAGTTCTTCTTTTGTGATTGATAGAACTGAATGGGGCATTAAATATGGTTCTAGTTCTATTGCTGGTTTGGCTAAAGATAAAATCATTAGTAATGATATTGCTTTAGTTTTAAACTTAGAAGCTACAGCTAATGCACCTGCGCAATAATCATAGCTATAAAAAATAGCGTTATTTCAAAGACCTTTTGTGTTTCGATGAATATTTAAGAAAATCGACAACGCAAAAGGTTTTTGTTTTTTGCTCAAAAAATAATTAGGCGTCTTTCCCACCAAAATTAAAAATAGTCCTACTTTGCAATTCTTTTGAACCAATCCTCTGAAAATACAAATAATTAAGATGTTTTTAAACATAAAGAAATGGTTAATGATAGGCTGTACCAGTTTTTTATTAGTACTATTTTTTATTTGGATTTGTAATTTCTGGGTAGCGCATAGTACAGAAAAGCAGATTTTTGCTAATCTTGAAAAGATACCTTTTAATGAAGTGGGATTAGTGCTAGGGACTTCTAAATATTTAAATGGTGGCTATCAAAACCCCTATTTTTACCATAGAATAGAAGCCGCAGCTCAATTATATCATGCAGGTAAAGTGAAGCATTTGTTAGTTAGTGGAGATAATAGTTTGAAATCCTATAATGAACCAAAACAAATGCAAGTAGCACTTATGGAAAAAGGTGTTCCTGAATCAGCAATTACTTTAGACTATGCAGGATTTAGAACGTTGGATTCGGTCGTTCGAAGTAAGGCAGTTTTTGGGCAACAAAAAATCACCATTATTTCTCAAGAATTTCATAATCAACGGGCCATTTTTATAGCCAATCAGAGAGGTGTAACAGCGGTCGGGTACAATTCAAAAGACGTTGGTTTTAGACTTGGAATTAAAATTAGATTAAGAGAGTATTTGGCTCGATGTAAAGCCATCTTAGATATTATCATTTTAAATAAGCAACCTAAATTTTTAGGTGAAAAAGTATACATAAATATTTAACCATTAACACAAATATATGAAAAGGCAACAAATAGCAGCTGGTAACTGGAAAATGAATAAGGATTATAAGGAAGGTCGTGATTTGGCTAAGGCTATTGCGGACGGAATGGGTAACTCCGAAAATTTAGCTATCCTAGGAGTCCCTGCAACGCATTTAAAAGCAGTTAGCGGTATCGTTAAAAAAGTAGCTAACTTAGAAGTAGCTGCACAAAATTGTCACCAAGCAGAAAGTGGTGCTTATACAGGGGAAATCTCTGTTGGTATGATTAAATCTGTTGGTGCAAAATATGTTATTCTAGGGCATTCTGAGCGTCGAGAATATTTTAATGAAGGTCATGAATTATTAGCTGCAAAGGTAAATACTGTTTTAGAAAAGCGATTAATTCCGATTTTCTGTTGTGGAGAGCCATTGGCAATTCGAGAGGCAGATACGCATGTTGCACATGTAAAGCAACAATTAGAGGAGAGTCTATTCCATCTAAAGACTAAAGACTTTCGTAAGGTAGTCATTGCTTACGAACCTATTTGGGCAATTGGCACAGGGGTAACTGCTTCTCCAGCACAAGCGCAAGATATGCACAAAGCGATTCGAAGTTTAATTGCAGATAGATATAGTGTTGCTGTTGCAGATGAAACGACGATTTTATATGGAGGTAGTGTTAAACCTGCTAATGCTAAAGAATTATTTGGTCAGCCAGATGTAGATGGTGGATTGGTTGGTGGAGCTTCTTTAAAAGCAGCTGATTTTTTACAGATTATTGATAGTTTTTAAAAACTATAGTTGGTTCATCCGTTGGTAAAGATAATTTCCAACGGATGAATTACCTACTGGTAGGTATATTTTATAGCTGTCGATTTATCTACACAATACTGCTACGAATTGATTTTTTTTCCTATAGTAGTTGATATATCCCTTATTTTTATATATCTTTGATTAACATTTAGAAGCAATAACTTCTATCTTTAATTATTCCTCCCTTATTCCGATTTAAACCACCCATTCTCCCTGATTTAAAGTATAATTTACCTAACCACCTAATGTAAAAGACCTTGTAATTCATCATTTGAATTACTCATTCTTTTTAAATAATTCCATCCTTATAATAAATAGTCTTTTCTAATTTGGCTTTATTATAATCCTTTGATAAGTTGATACTTACAATAGCTTACCTACAAATTTGTAAGTGAGCTATGTAAGGTCACTACTAAAAGTCAAAATAAATTTATTAGAAGGATTTCTCAAATAAGTAGTACCCAATAAAAAATTAGGGTAGTTTGGCATTGTTCAAGCTGCCCTTTTTATTTCTTTTCTAATCTAACTCTAGGATCGGCAATTACATATAAAATATCTGCAATTAATAAACCTATCATCGTTAAAATAGCTGCTATCATTAAAATAGCATAAACCACTGGCCAGTCTTGATTTTGGATAGAACCTAATAATAACCACCCCATTCCTTCGATATTAAAAATTAATTCCACAATGACGCTACCTGCAAATGCAGCGGGAAGTACGGAACCAAAGATGGTAATCAAAGGGAATAAAGAATTTCTAAAAGCGTGTTTCCAAATGACCGCTTTCTCTGATAAGCCTTTAGCTTTAGCGGTACGAATATAATCTTGCTGTAAGGTGTTCAACATGCTACTACGCATCTGTCGGGTCATAAAAGCTAAAACCCCATAAGTCGCACAAAAAATAGGCAAAATGAGTTTAGCAGCATTCTCCCAAGTCATTTCATTTCCATTTAAGAAAGTAGATGGAAACCATTTCATCCCATACTCTGGGGTGGTGAAAAAATTGACCAACATGGTTCCTATCCAGAAAACAGGTAGTGAATAAAATAATAACAGACTAGTCGTAATAATTTTATCAAATTTAGATCCTCGATAAACTGCCGTGTAAATACCTAGTGGAATAGCAATTAGATAAGCCAAAATAATGGCAGGAATATTTATGTATAAAGTCCAAGGTAAGCGATATTTTATTTTATCGACTACAGGATTATAATCTCGACGAGAAATACCAAAATTGCCACTTAAAAAATTCGTTATCCAAAAATGATATTGATTATTCATACCGTACCAATTGATACTTGGTAGTAGCAATTTATTGGGCGTTGCGTTCTCTTTAATTGTTTTGTAAGCAGTGATTAGGGCTAATGCTGGAGGTTGCAATGCTAATAAAGCGCTATCCCTAATAACAGTAGTAATCTTATCTAACTGACTGTTGATAACAGGGTCTTTGGCAGAAACGAATAATAAAATACTTGCTTTTTGTAATTTTGCAATTCCTTTTCTATTGTTCGGATTAATCCTTGTAGCATTTATTTGTGTATCGAATTCTTCAAGGGCTTGTTTGTATAGACTAATTTCTTTCCAGTTGCCATATTGACCGACTAATTGCTGTAAAGCATTTCTGCGTTCTTCTCGGAAAATTTTGTAGAGGGTATCTGAATGAGCAGCCGTAGAAAACGTAAAATAAAAAATAGGCTTGTCATAGCCTTTTTGATGTGCTTCTTGCTTACAATCTTCTATATCTATAGCTCCAAAGGAAACTTGTTCACATTGGTAAAACTCTCCAGCTGCTTTACTTAAAAAGAAGATGATAAGCGATACGATTAAAAAAGTAGGTATAAAATAGAGTATTCTTTTAAGAATATATTGTAGCATAGCAATAGGTGGTTTTTAGCAACACCAAATTCAAATTTAAGGTAGTTTTATTGGAATGCCAAATAGCTGTAAGGACTTTAAAGGGTTTTCTTATAAAAATAGAAATAGCTTTTGGTAGCTTGATTTATTTGGACTATGATTTTCTCCTTTATGCATTTTCTCTTTTACTCATTTTAATAAAATTAGTTTTTGTAAGGTAGAATAAGAACGTTCTAAAACGTCTAAAGAAACTCAGCTAGTTTGTTTTTAATGTTTGCTGGTACAGGAATGGCTTTTCGTTTCGTTTTATCAAATAAAACTGTTTTAGCTATCATCGAACCCGATACTTCATGGGTTGCTCCATCTTTTAATACGTGAAAGAAAGTCATTACTTTATTATCAAGTGCGGTCACGGTAGATTCTATATAAAGGATATCATCTTCAAAAACTTCTTTTTGATATTTAACGACTTGTTCTACTACTGCAATGCCTAAATTATGCGTTTGCATGAATTTTTTGGTAATGCCTGCTTCTATGAAAAAATTGCGACCTGCTAACTCATATTTGTTGATGTAATACATCACATTCATATGCCCATTAGAGTCACATTCCCAAGTAGCAACTGCGCCCTTATACGTTAATACCTTTTTCTTTGCCATAAATTTTTAGTTCCTGATTTTTATTTTCCGCAAAATAAAAAATGATTTCCACAAATATAGAAAAGCCGAATATTTACTACCTTGTGTTTTTATTTTTGATAATCATTGACACTTATCTTCTTTTATGATTGAATTAATAAATAGAGCCAATAATTTTGCTAATAGAACGGCTATTATCTCTAATCAAACCGCTTTTACCTTTCAACAATTATTAAATGCGTCGAGCGCTATTGCGCATCATTTATTGGATGGCGTAAAAGATTTAGGGGAAACTAGAGTCGTTTTTTTAGTACCACCAAGTTTTGAATATGTAGCGACTCAATGGGCAATTTGGAGAGCAGGTGGGATTGCTGTGCCTTTATGTACGCTGCACCCCTTACCATCTTTGCAATATGTGATTGAAGATACAGATGCGGCTATTTTAGTAGTTAGTCAGGAATATAAAGCGTTGTTAACTCCTCTAGCAAAAGAACGAGGAATGCGCCTTTTGTTAATAACTGACTTAATGGATGGAGCTACAGTAGATTTACCTACTATTGCCTTAGATAGAAGAGCGATGATTCTCTATACAAGTGGAACGACTAACCTGCCTAAAGGTGTTGTTACGACCCATCAAAATATTCAATTTCAGATAGAAACATTGGTCAATGCTTGGGAATGGGAAAAAGCAGACCATATTTTGAATATCTTGCCTTTGCATCATGTGCATGGCATTATTAATGTGCTGAGTTGTGCGTTGTGGTCAGGTGCTTGTTGTGAATTTTTGCCCAAATTTGATGCACCAAAAGTCTGGCAAAAATTAAGCGGTGGACAATTGACTTTATTTATGGCAGTTCCCACCATTTATTTTAAATTAATTGCTTTTTGGGATGCTGCTACTACCGAAGAAAAAGAACGATTATCCCAAGGCGTAAAAGCATTGCGTTTAATGGTTTCGGGTTCTGCTGCTTT
>CALFWI010000383.1 GCA_937928615.1 uncultured Saprospiraceae bacterium
TAAATAAAGTTGTTCCATCTGCTAAAGTCTGTCCATCAATTGAACTATCAAACCAAGAATAATTAATTCGACCATTGGTATTATCTATTGGGCCAAAATTACCATTCGTAAACAGTTTATTATCGGAAACGACGTAACTTAAAATAGCAGGATCCCAATTAATAGAAAACTCTGTCCCACTAATATCTTTGAAGGCTGCTACATTAATGTCTATGGTAATATCCGTATCGTCACAGGCAGCATCTCTACTTTCTGCAATTAAGGTGAAATTAGTCGCCGCTTGACTAGTTGCTTCTACTGTAAAAGAACAAGTTACCTCCTCGCCAACAGCATTTTCTACCGTATAAGTTACCGTAGTTGTTCCAGCATTAAACATCAACTCGCTCGCATCATTGGCCCCGCTACCTGTTGTAGCACCTGCTAAGGCATAAGTAATGGTCGTGTTCCCACAATTACCCGTAATCATTCCTAAGCTAAGGTTAGGAATAGTTGCTTGTGTTTGCCCTGCAGGAATTTGTACTGATACATTAGCTGGGCAAGTGATTTGAAAATTATTCGCAGTAGCTGTTATGGTTCCTTGACCAGTAATGCTAACAGGTATTGCCGCACTATTTTTAGCGGCACTTCCATTAGTAATGGTAACCGCCGCATTATCTACAACCGTATTTGGTACTAATTTTAAATTAAATAAAGTCGCTTGGTTAGCTAGTGTTTGAGGCAAAGTATCGGACCAAACTAAAATAATATTCCCATTAGCAGCTTGCGTAACATCTACATCGGCACTACTCATACTCGCTATGGAAAAATCACTTACTTCGACAAATGTAAAAGTAGCAGCATCCCATCCTAAGGAGAATCCAAGACTTGTAATACTATCAAAATCATTGACGCTAACTGGCATGATTACCGTATCTGTACAAGATGCGGTAATGCTATTCCCTCCTAATCCCACAGTACTCACAGCACCTGCACTATTGACCACCACTTCCATCATACAAGTTCCTTCATTTCCTTTGGTATCTTTAGCTGTATAAGTTATAGTCGTTGTACCGACTTCAAAAGCAGTTCCACTTGCATCGTCCATTCCGCTTCCTGTTGTTGCTCCTGATAATTCATATAAGACAGAATCAATACTGCCACAATTATCCATCACATCCATTGGACTTAAGTCATTGATCACAACCGTTGCACTTCCTCCTGCATTCACGACTGTCTGTCCAGCTGGACAAGTAATCGTTGGAGGAGTCGTATCAATTAAAGTGATCGTGCCATTATCTAAATTAGGGGTAATTATGCTTGGACGACCACCAACAATATGCGTTACCTCAATGGGTACAAAATCATTGGAGAAAGAAAGGGGATTATTACTTAAATCTCCATTTGCTACTCGCAAAGTCAACATTAATAACGTGTCTCCATCTTGTAAAGTAATAGGCCCACTAGCAAACCATGAAAGCCCTAGCTTTCCATTTGCTACTGAATCTACCGTAATATTGGGGCTTGGAGTAAGTCCTAAATTTGCACTACTAACATATTCAAGGGAAGTTTGATCCCAGTTAATAGAAAATTGTATTCCTCGAATATCCACAAAATTCTCGACGACTACGGGGAAACTAACAGATTCTTGACATCGAACGTCTTGATCTGGGAATCTTAAAGTAATCTGAGCTTGCATGCTCAAAAAACTAATAAGAAACATCATACTGAGAAGGTATATTTTCTTATGCATATAATTTGGTATTTCAACCACTAGAGACATGAACCTATCGGTAAATTATTAAGAATGCTTGGAAAAAATCGAGGAAGTCGTTGATCATCGTGGATGACTAAGGAAAGGTTTCTATCCCTTACGGATAAATCTAAATACTTCTTTTAATCGATTTTTGGCAAAGTTAATGATTAGTCTTTAGAGCTTCTATAAAAAGCTGGTGTTCAGCCGAAAATAGACAATTATTACAGTTGGCAGTTATCAGTTGTCTGTTTAAACGGACAACCAATAACTGATAACCGATAACTGTATTTTATTCTAATACTATCATTTTCTTTCTTGCAGTAAAGCCTGGTGTTGATAATTCATAATACAAGACACCATTAGTAGCAAGATCATTTTTACGTATTGTAATATTATTCATTCCCTGCGCATAATTTCCTTTTACTTGGTGTGCCAATCGACCACTAAAGTCAAAGAATCTAAGCGTAACAGGTGCTTTTTCTGGTAAATTAAAGCTAACAGTTGTTTCGTTTCTAAACGGGTTTGGTTTGTTTTGGAATAACTCATAAGTTCCTGCTACTGCTGGATGATCTTCAAAAATTAAATCTATTCCATTATAAAACAATTCATCCGTATAAGCTTCTGCTTGAATCATATCAGAAGTAATTTGTAGTAAATCACTTAATTGTCTACCCGTTTTTTCTACTTTGAAAACTAGCGTAAATAACGTTTCATCTGCCTCAACTGTCTTTGCTGCATTATTAAACCAGTTGGTTGCAATTTGTCCTTTATCTATATTCGTCAAACTGAAATTATTAGTAGATACGTCCGTTAAAGCCCCTGGCTTTACTGTTTCAAACGTCAACCATTCTGTTGCTACATCCAAAGTCATTTGGTATCCTCTAATTTGGTCAAAATTATCTACTTTGAATGGCACCTCAATATAAGTCCCTGCCTCTACTAATTGATCGGTTACTTTGAAAGCAAAATCTTTATTCCGATCAGTTGCCGTAACGTTACCTTGGAATCTAACTTCATCCGCATCTAAACTTACATCTCCTGTTTTAATCGCTATAAAATTAAGTGCGCTATCCGCTGCACTCGCAGTAGTTGTAATAGAAGTAGGTACCGTTCCTCCCCAAGGATTAGCTTGGTTTGTAAAAGTATGATCTGCTGGTACAAATGTCCAGGAAGGTACATCTGTAAAAGAAGTGATTCTTCTTAAAATAACGTCTTGGATTTCAATAATATCAAAAATCGTAATAGATCCTGATTTATTAATATCTGCTGCTAAACGCTTATAAGGAGAATCTAACAAGCGACCATTGATATGATCTTGAATTAAGACTAAATCAAATGTACTTAAGCCATTTCTAGCATGCTCGTTCTCCGTTGGGGTAATGGTCACATTCTGATTTTCGTTAACCATAAAGTTATACGTACCATCTGTTTTGGTCGAATCTTCACCTGATACATCTCCGCTTAAGACAACCGTAGCGTCGAATAATGGATCGCCACTAATTAAATTAATTTTTCCACCAACAGCTACCACACCAACACCTGGATCTATAACCGTTATCTTCCCAATTGAACTAGTAGAAGTCAACTCCATAGCACTTCCACCAATAACCAAACCTGTTTTGATCTCCGCCACTTCATCTCCTGCTGCGGTAATCATAGTCGTACTATTGATTGGTGCATTGGCAGGTATCTGAATATTTACATAAAAAATGACCGTTCCATCTGGTACTGTTTCTCCATTATTGTCTGCTAATCTAGCAACTATTCTTAAACGATTCGGATCATTTGTATCTATGATAAAATCATCAATGTCAATAGTCACATTATTAAAACCACCTGCGAGGTTGTTTGGTATAAATTGACCAACACTTGGATCTGAGATGGTCAATGCCATATCTATATTCGTCACATTGATAAAATTCATAACACTTACAGGTAC
>CALFWI010000384.1 GCA_937928615.1 uncultured Saprospiraceae bacterium
TATATACGGCTTCTAATCATTTACATGTATCCATGAATGAAGGGCAAAGTTGGGACTTAATTAGCCCAGACTTAACGAGAAATGACCCTGAAAAACAAGTGTCTTCTGGTGGTCCGATTACCCAAGATAATACGTCAGTAGAATATTACTGTACTATTTTTGCCGCAGCAGAATCAGCACGCGTAAAAGATTTATTATGGACAGGTTCGGATGATGGTCGAGTTAATGTATCTAAAGATGGTGGCAAAAATTGGACAGATGTAACACCAAAAGGTGCGCCAAAATGGTTGATGTGGAATAGTGTAGACCCAGACCCACATTCTGATGGAGGGGCTTATCTTGCAGGAACTTTATACAAAGGGGGCGATTTCCGACCGTATTTATACAAAACAAAAGATTATGGTCAGACATGGACTAAAATAGTAAATGGGATTGACAATCAACATTTTACTAGAGTGGTTCGAGCAGACCCGAATAAACAAGGATTATTATATGCTGGAACAGAAACAGGCATGTATGTTTCTTTTGATGATGGGGCAAATTGGCAACCCTATCAAATGAATCTACCAATTGTACCCATTACAGATTTAGCTATTAAAAATGATAATTTAATTGCTGCTACCCAAGGTCGTTCCGTTTGGATGATTGACGATTTAACGGTTTTACACCAATTAAATGAAGGGATGAAAAATGCCAAAGTACATTTATTCAAGCCAATGGACAGTTACCGAATGGGCGGTTGGCAAAATCCAAAACCTCGGAATGCAGGGATGAATCGACCAGGCGGAGTCATGGTTCATTTTAACTTAAAAGATACCTCTGTCACCAAAGATGTTTCTATGTCTTTTTATGAGGCCAATGGCGATTTAATTCGCACCTATTCTACGGATGCGAAAGAAAAAGCGGATAAGCTAAAAGTGAAGGAAGGCGGTAACCAATTTTCTTGGAATATGACTTATCCTGCTGCCAAAAAATTTGATGGCATGATTATGTGGTGGGCTTCTTTGAACGGACCACAGGCGGTACCAGGAGATTATAAAGTGACCTTGAAAGTAGGCGATGTAGAACAAACGCAAAATTTCAAAATTTTAAAAGATCCACGTTCAGAAGTATCCTTATCGGACATCCAAAAGCAATTTGATTTTATCAAAGGGGTTGGGGACAAGTTAACAGAAACACATGAAACGATTATCGACATCCGAAAGGTAAGAGACCAATTAAATAATTATAAAAAATTAATTGGAGACGATGAGGATAAAAAAGAAATCGGTGAATTGGCGGATGAGATTAACGAGAAGATGGAAAAGGTAGAAAAGGCTTTATACCAAACAAAAAATAGAAGTGGTCAAGACCCGTTAAATTTCCCCGTTCGATTGAATAATAAATTAGGGCATTTAAATTCTTTAATTCAGCGAGGCGATTATCCGCCAACAGACGGGATGATTCAAGTTCGGGAAGAATTGACTAAACGAATTGATGCACAATTATTGGAATTTGAGGCGATTAAGAATACCGATTTACCTAAATTTAATAAGTTGGTGAAGGATAAGGCGGTGGATGCGATTGTATTGAAGAAGAAGGAATCTGCTATGTAATCAAATTTTATAATGTCCTAGAGGACTTATTAATTTTTGAACAGCGAAGTAGGGACGATAGAGGATAATATGACTTTACATGATTAAACAGGATAGTCGAACAAGGAGGATATGACTACGGATATTGACAGATTATACGGATGTTGGACGGATTTTTAGCGTACGGCAGATATGTAATCTTTAACTAAAAAGAAAGCTTGTTCCAATTAATGGGACAAGCTTTCTATGTATAGGGAACTTTATTTTTCTAAAAATCACAGGGAACTGAAGTTCCCTTATACTTGAATAAACCGAGGCACAAATCCCCCCTGTACACAACCAGGCACAGGCAATAATTGGTCACCCGTCTGGTCAACTTCCAAAGCAGAAATATTCTGATAAAAAGTCTTTTTATAAGCTTTTTCAATTTCGGCTAGCCTGACCAATAAATGATACCCACCTCTAGTTTCCACAATATCCATACAAGAGACATTGATGATATTTTTCAGTTTGTCAAAATCAAAATCTTTGGTATCCACATCAAAATCCAAGTAAATTTTTCGACTTACAGTCTTTTGAATGATACTCAGTAATTCAGCATGTGGATTGAAATTTTTATTATCATTTTTCAACAACTGCGTCAATTTAATAATCCCATCATAAGTCGCCTTTTTCAAATTTCTAGGATTGGGATTAATGTATAAAGCCAAAGATTCTTGTGGTGCAGCGATGTCTTTTAATTGATAGGTCCCAATCGGCACTTCCAATTGTTTGATTTTCTGGTACAACCTCGTTTTATCCGATAAAAATCGTTTCAATTGCGTCTTATCATTCGACTTAATCTGGTCGGCACAGTATTTTTTTCGAGCAAACAAACAACAATAGAATTTTTCATTAGCTTCCAATGCGGGTAACCAATCAATAAATTCTAGTAATTTTTCTTTATTGCTAATAATCTGATAATTCATGTTTTTTTCGATTTATGGTTTTCGCTGATTATTATGATTTTTTAGGTTCTAGCTCTTGTATCCCGTTAATCTTGAAGAATCATGTCATCCTGTAATCAATCGCTTCCGAACTAGCTTAGTCGTAACTTCACCCAAAGATTTATTAATAGACTTTTGCTCTTTTTTTTCTAAAGTAGCTAAAACCTCCTGATAATCTTTTTGAAAGTCTGCTAAAATATCTTTGTTAAACAATCCTAAGACTTTTCCAAAATCTTTAGTGGTTACTTCTCCAATTTTGCTCAAGACATTGCTTAGCCGATTTTCCGTAGCGTACGTTTTTGCCAATTCCTGTAATTGAAGGACTCGCTCGGAGTAAATCACCGCAGGCTTTAGTGGTTTATCCAACTTGATTCGCTCTGACCATTTTTCATTTTTGTTTTTTAAAATAACCCGAGTCCCATTATTGAAAAAACGAGGTTGAATAGGTTTAATAATAACGCCTTCACAAATATTAGGGTTGATTTCAGGCAATCCTAAATCAGCGGGGATAGTAGAATTAAAAGCGTTATCGTGTGCTAGACATTCGACAATAGTCCCTTTAAAAATGGTCTTTGCATGCAAGAGTCCTTCTTTTTCAAACAGCTGATTTGCCTCCGTTACTGATAGGAAATCGGTTCGGTTTAACAGCAGGTCAAAAGCAAAAAATTCATTATTAGGGCTGTAAAAAATGCCTTTCTGCGTTTTGATAGCTTTTGGATTGCGCGCAACATCGGGATGCAGATAAGCCCCACCCATTAACTCTCCAAAAATAGTCAACTGCGTTAATTCAGGATGCGCCTTTTTTAAAGCGGTCCAAATATTTTCAAATTTAGGCTGTAAAATAGCCAAAACGGATTGAAAATTATAGAATCGTTCGGTCATTTCTAAATTAGCCGTTCTTTTAGCAGCATGGAAAATTTTACCATCAGTCGTCCAATAACTTAGGTTGGCGCCGTGTACTTTTTCTTGGACGACATATTCATCGTTCCAAAAACCATGACTTTGAATACGATTAAGAAATTCTGCTCGGTAGGTGTTTTCAATGGAGTTGTACTTTCTAAACATGATGGATTGTTATTGCTTCATTGGTCAATGAATTTATTAAAAAAAATAGTGTCAATAATGATACAACGAAACAAGTGGAAAAATTCCATTTAAGGGGGGAAAAATAATAAATCCGTTGCAACCCATCCGAAATCGGTTCAAGAGTGTACGCTTTCATACCCCCGATGAATCGGAGCAGGCATTGTAGAAGCATAAGTAAATCTCCCATTTTGGGGTACCTATATATTTCCTATGCCCTAAAGGAAAAATTTTCTTTTGCAAAGAGAAAGACGATTAGACTATATAAACAAAAAAAGAAGTGACGAATCAAAAAAGAGCTAGTCAAGAAAAAGAATAGTACCTAAATGAATTGACAATAGAACTTGTGGTGTAAATAGCAATGACAATTTCAATAGCAAACTCAATAAACCATTGACTATTTTGAAGACTTTACATTAGAAATATTGTACCACAAGATTAAATGTCAGTTCACTTAAATACTAGGCAATAGCCAAATGCTCTACGATACATTTTTTAGTCGCCAAAACAACGTTCTTCAAAAAGTGTAGGGTAGCGCAGGGCAAACAAGAAGCGATATCAACAATTAATTGTATTTTGATAAATTTGGAAGAAAAAGGATATTTAGTATTATTTATCGATAAATATCAATCATAGAGACGGAGCGGCGAGATTCGCCAACAAAAGACTTAAATAGTAGCATGATAAAAAACGACAACACATTAGACAGCGACTATCTCGAACAATTAATCAATCAAATAAAGAAAGAACTGGACAACAAGACGTCCAGTTTTTCTGATACCAATAATATGATTGATCGGCAAACTTTACTTCCATTTGCAAAATGGACAGAAAAGGCCTACACCCGTGTTTGTCTATTTGAAAATAAAGCCTTTGAATTAATTTTGATTTGTTGGAATCCAATGGCTCAAACGACTATCCATGACCACAACGAGCAAAGTTGTAGGGTTTTCTTTTTTGATGGCCCTTTTCAGGAAACAATCTATTGCGATAAAGGAGAAAAGGCTTTAAATAGTCGAAACATAGAACTCGGAGCGACTACCTGTATGAAGAAAGGGAGAGCCTGTCATGCTTTGAAAAACTTATCCAACCATTCCGTAATGACCCTTCATCTATATAATGAACCCATTAAATCTTGTCGAACCAGAAAGCAGTCGGAAATGCAAATGGAAGAAAAGATACTCAAATATGATTTTCTTGCACAAGACCTTTTAGCACCTGTTTAAAATTTCAAAAAAGGACAATGGTAGTTAGCGCTTCCCTTCAAGAGGATAAAATTTACGCATACGCTTAAATAAATGTATTGTAGCCTAAAAAAATGGTTACTAAAAAACAATAAATGATAAATAAAGAGTTAGCTGTTTTTAATCAAATAGCAAAAGCCTTATTAACGGATGAAAAGGAAAACCCTATTTCTGAAGTCATTCCACCAAATGAACTATCGACGAAACTATCGATTGAATTGAACGAGGAAGCGATTCCAGATGCGGTCTTTGAAAAAGCTTTAAAGGAGGTTATCCTAAAAACACCCAAAACGAGTTCTAAACTATTTTTCAATCAACTCTTTGGAGGACGACAACCCAAGGCCGTATTGGGTGAACTATTATCCGTGTTACTCAATAATAGTATGTACACCTACAAAGTAGCGGGCCCACAAGTAGGCGTAGAAAAGGAAATTATCAAAAAGAGTTGCGAATTAATTGATTACGGAACTGATTATGGCGGAACTTTGGCGGCTGGCGGCTCTATGAGTAATTTCATGGCAATGTTGATGGCAAGAGATCGTGCGGACAAATTGGCCATTGCAAAGGGCGTTACGAAGCCTTTAATCGCTTACACCTCTACCGATTCCCATTATTCGATTCCGAAAAATGCAGCATTTGCAGGTATCGGAAGGGATAACGTTAGATACATACCGACGGATGAAAAGGGGCAGATGATTCCGAACGCATTGGAACAGGCTGTAAAAAAGGATTTAGCCGAAGGCAAGCAACCTTTTTTCATTAATGCAACAGCAGGTACTACCGTTCTTGGCGCATTTGACCCTATCCCTGAAATTGCTACTATTTCAGAGACTTATAAGTTGTGGCTGCACGTAGATGGCGCTTATTGTGGTAGTGTTATTTTTAGTGAAAAATATAGACATCTTATAAAAGAGGTAAATCGAGCAGATTCCTTCAATTATAATGCGCATAAAATGTTAGGCGTGCCTTTGTCCTGTTCTGTTTTGTTGGTTAAAAACAAAGCCAATTTGTACCAATCTTTTGCCAAAGAAGCCGCTTATTTGTACCAAACAGATCATGCTTTTGATGAATTTAATTTGGGTAAAACATCTATGCAATGTGGCAGAAGAAATGATGCGCTAAAGTTATGGACGCTTTGGAAATCAGTAGGTCGAAAAGGTTTGGGCGAAATTGTAAATCAACAATTTTACCTCGCTGATGTTACGAGAGACTATCTGCGAGCCAACGCGGATAAATACAATTTATATAGCTTTGATGAGTCCATCTCTATTTGTTTTAATTATAAAGGAGTGGATGCTAAAGAATTATGCACTCGCCTTTATGAGCAAAATGCCTTACTCGTAGGATTTGGTAGTTTCAAAGAGACGACATTTGTGAGATTCGTAACGATTAACGCCAATAACAGCAAAAAAGAAATACTACATTTTTTTGAAGTACTAGAAAAAGAAGCAGAAAAATTACTGAGCGAAAGCTTAATAGCACACGCACATTAAAGTGGCTGTTAGAGAAGTGTCTGCTTTTTTTAAAAAGTAGCACTTCTTTACTGGTAACCGATAGTACAAGCTCTTAGCTAAGGAAGGAAATCAAAACCCCCGCAGCAACAGCCGACCCAATTACTCCAGAAATATTACTACTCATCGCATATTGCAATAAATGATTCTTCGGGTCATATTTTAAAGCAATTTCATTTGCCACTCTAGAAGCCATGGGCACCGCACTTAGTCCAGTCGCCCCAATCAATGGATTAATCTTCTTTTTAGCAAATAAATTATAGACTTTAGCCGCCATAATACCACCTGCAATAGAGATAGCAAAAGCAATAAATCCACCAACCACAATCATTAAAGTTTGACTATTTAGAAAAGAACTAGCCGTCATGGTAGCGCCAACGGTCAAGCCTAAAAAGATAGTGGCTGCATTCATAATTGTATCCGAAGCCGCTTTAAATAAACGATTGGTATCACTACCGACTTCTTTAATCAAATTGCCAAATAACAACATTCCAACCAACGGCACCGAGGAGGGAACAAGGATAGAAACAATCAAGCCCAAAGCAATAGGGAAAATAATTTTAACCGTTCGTAAGTTCTTAATTTTTGTTTTGCTAGGATATAATCTTTCCTGCGCCTTCATATTGATTTTTAACTCTTTTTCCGTCATCAATAATTTCACAATAAAAGGAATAATCACAGGCACTAAAGCCATATAAGAATAAGCGGCAATTGCAATTGGCCCTAATAAATGTGGGGCTAAAATAATCGACGTATAAATAGCCGTTGGCCCATCTGCGCCACCTATAATCCCCAAAGCAGCAGCTTCTTTTAAGGTAAATCCCATCAAAACGGCTGCAAATAAAACCGAAAAAATACCAATTTGGGCGGCTGCTCCAAAAAAGGCCAAGCGCAAATTCCGTAACATCGGCCCGAAATCTGTCATTGCGCCAACCCCCATAAATATCAAGGGTGGCAATAGGCCCGTTTTAATGAGCATATAATACAACATATTCATGATGCCGTGGTCTTTCGCAATTTCAATGATGGTCTTATGGTCAATGCCAGGCGCTTCTGCTACAGTGGTAACTGCCATATTTCCACCGAGGAAATTTGCTAAAAAGACACCAAAGGCAATGGGCACTAATAACAAAGGCTCAAACCGTTTGGCAATGCCCAAATAGAGTAGCCCTAAAGCAATGACCAGCATTAAAATACTTCCAGGAGAATTGGCCATTTCTCCCAAGGCAGTCATTTCGAATAATTTATTTAGTACCTCCATATATATACAGGATGACAAGATTTTTCAGGATTAAACAGGATGTTAGCTAACGATGAATTATGAATGATGAACGATGAATTCGTCAAATACGGAATCTCTAGTTTTTTTAGATGCGAATTTGCTGGATATTGGATGAATTCATCATTTATCGTTCATCCTTCATCGTTTAGCATATTCATCATTTCAACCGCATCACCACATCATCTTCCTCAATATCATCGCCATGATTGACTAAGATTTCTACGATTTCTCCACTATCTTCAGCTTTAACCGCATTAATCACTTTCATAGATTCGACGTAAAAAATCGTATCACCTTCTTTTACTTTATCTCCAACTTTAACTGCTTTATCAGAAGAGCTTTTTGTTAAGAAAAATTTCCCTTCCAAAGGGGACTCTACGTTAACCATTGGTCCACCACTTGCGGCAATAGCACTAGGTTTCGGGTTCGCACTAATTTTTTCCTCTTCTGGAGAGGAATTAGCATCATCCCCATAACTAACCGACACTTTAAATCGCTCGCCATCGACATCAATCCACATCGATTTA
Source organism: uncultured Saprospiraceae bacterium (assembly GCA_937928615.1). Lineage (GTDB taxonomy): Bacteria > Bacteroidota > Bacteroidia > Chitinophagales > Saprospiraceae > JAFMDF01. The sequence continues at coordinate 8,208 of CALFWI010000384.1, forward strand.
GGGGGAGGAGAAGCACTCGAACTAGCTGCAACTGGAACGACCACAGGTGTTGTACTTGCTGCTGTATTTTGATTCGCCGCCGCTTTTCGTTTGGCTAAATCTGCGTTGAATTTCTCTTTAGCTTTACCAGATTTATAGTCTTCGTATTGCGGTGGATGCATCGCAAATTCAAATAATTCTTCATCATCTTGCCCTGTCTCCCAACCTTTTTCTGCCATTTGTTGACGGAATTTATCCAACTCATCAGGATATAAATCTTGTGGGTCACCTGCAAATTTTTCTCGTCCTTCAGCCGCTGCCATTGCTTGCAATTCTTCGCCAATTGGACCTGGTAATTTACCAGATTTACCCATCAACATGCCCCAAGTATTTTCGTCAATCATAGAAAAACGCTTTTTGCCTTTTTCCATTTGCGTCACATTCATTAAAGACGCATTTTTGACGTACTGACTATAAGGCGTAACTAAAGGTGGGTAGCCAAATTTTGGCCAAGTATATTTAACTTCATCGAATAATTTAATTAATAATTGGTCTTGGGTAACAAGTGGTTGCCCTTTCTTTGCCTTCCATTTATTCAAACTCTTTAGGTTGTTTTCTAAATCCGCCATCAAACTACCCATCATTCCTCCAGGTAATCCTGGGCCAATCAATAAAGGGTTCATTTTTCGATTCCGCTGATTGATATAATAGCCTAAGAAATCGTCGATAAATTCTTGAGTTAAACTACGGACTTCCATATAAGCGTCCATATTAATGTCTGGCAAACTAAAACCAGCATCTCGCAGCATTTCGTGGATGGTTAATAAATCCGCATGTCCTGTTCCATAACTCAAGGGTTCCATACCCACATCAATATAATCTGCCCCTGCCCTTGCTGCTTCCAAAGAAGTCGCTACTGAAAAACCTGGGGTAGAATGCCCGTGATATTGCACCACGGTATTCGGATGTCGGTCTTTAATACCCTTTATCATTTTTCCAACAGAAACGGGGCGTCCTATCCCCGCCATATCTTTAATACAAATTTCTTCTGCCCCATAATCAATCAAAGTATCGGCTAATTTGATATAATAATCCACCGTATGAATGGGCGAAAAGGTAATGCACAAACAACCTTGCGCAATCATCCCACCAGCTCTAGCATACTCAAAAGATTTTTGCAGGTTAGGGGCATGATTCAATCCATCAAAAGAACGAGCAATATCTGTTCCTTGCTTTTTCTTTAATTTGAACATCAATTCCCGCACATCCGAAGGGACTGGACTCATTCGAATGCCATTTAATCCTCTTTCCAGCATATGCGTTTGAATGCCCGCCTTATTAAAAGGCGTCGTCCATTCCCGCACGGCTTTATTAGGGTTTTCCCCATACAGCAAACAAATTTGCTCAAATCCTCCACCATTCGTTTCTATTCTAGAAAACACCCCCATATCTACTATTGGCTGTGCGACTCGCACTAATTGGTCCACTCTAGGCATGTATTTCCCAGAAGATTGCCACATATCTCGATAAACTAAACTTAATTTGATTTCTTTACCCATTATTTTAAGCGGTTAACGGTACACGGTTGACGGTACACGGTTGGACATATTTTTTGAATGACTGAAGTTTCTTTTTTATAGATACTTCCTTATTTAATTTATAGTCTTTCGATTTTAGTAATTCTCCCCTGACCGCCTGTAGCAATTTCTACAGCAGCAGCAATAGCGGCTAACTTTTTCTTGTAAATGACATCGTCTTCTACAAAAGGAATTTTATAATCGTAAGTTAATTTTTCTTCAGGAGAGAAATATTTATTGACCACCCAGATAAGGGTATGACCAGTCAAGACGACTAAAGATAAGATGATAAAAACAGTAATCATCCCAACTACTAAAAGTAGGAGTGCAGTCTGTAATTCAGCAGACATAGTGTATTGGTTTTATTTGAAAATAAGGAGATAGTGCTTTTAAAGCGTATTTCCCTAAAGTAAAGACAAAGAAAGATATAATTTATTGAATTAAGTAAAATTATTGATGGAATATGAAGGGAAATGGAATATTTTATTTTTCATAAAAGTATTTTCTTAGGATTTGTAGGTGATTTTATCTCCAATAAGTAAATTATTTGGATATAGAATTCGTTAAAAAATATATATTTATTAAATGTTATTTGTTTTAATTGCAATAGGTTGACCAAATCAATAAAATCTGTACAAATGTATGGCGATGAAGGCATCATCTAACAGGAGCATTAATTAACAATCGAATAGATGCTTATATGATT
>CALFWI010000385.1 GCA_937928615.1 uncultured Saprospiraceae bacterium
GCATAGCCTGCTTTCCTTAAACCAATCGCCCAACCCTTATAATCACTCCTCGGTAACTTTGACAAATGCTTATACCTTTTATAGGTTAACAATTTGCTATGTGCCCGAAAGCTTTCCCAAGAGGAGGCATATTTTCTGAAAAAGTCCTTGTGACTGTCATCAGAAAAGTTGGCACAATGTCCTTTTTTACATTTCTTGGAAAAACATTTAATGCCAAAATGGTTGTTGTTTTTGGTGGCCAAAGGACTTTGACCAGCGTTGGTTTCGATTAAGCCTTGCGCCAAAGTAATACTCGCAGGAATATTAAATTTTTGCATTTCTTCTTGTGCAACTTTAGCAAAACGCTTGACATAAGCGATTTGCTTTTTCGCTTTTGCAGTAGTCGGAATAGGTTTTCTTGCTGGTTTTGCTGGCACTGTAGCAAAAGTAGCAGCAGGAGGAGTAGGTGTGCTACTCCTAAAATTATCCGACAAACTTAAGGATGTGGTCTTAGCTATCGGACGAGTAGACGCAGCGGCAGCCGCTATTGGCTGTGAGCCTGTCCCCAGATTGATGTTAAGGTTTAAATCCTTTTTTAGGGCAAAAAATGTAGAAACTCCTAAAAATGCCAATTTGAACCAGTTTTGGTTTAACCAATCTTTAATATCAGCTTTTAATTGGCGCAGTGGTTTGTAGATTTTTTCTTCTAATAAACGATTAATGTCCAACTCGTCAGGTAGTTGTTTGTAATCCATAGTTTCTAAATTTGAGATTGTGATAAAAGTCAAAAATCAAAAAATGAAGAGAAATATTGATTTCCTTTATTTTATGAGGTCTTGATGCTGTTCAGCATTAATTACAACTCAAATTTAAAACAAAAAGTTTTATAAACCAAAACAATTTAAAACATTTTTGTTTTACTAATAGGATTTTTGTAACTAACTTATTGATTATCAGTGTATAAGTGAGTATTATTTTGTTTTAAAAAATTTAATTAAAACATTTTCTGTTTGTTTTGAATTTGGCGTAAATCCTGTATTCTGATTTCCACGATAAGACATATAGCTTGGCCATTTCCACCAAAGGATGCCATTGCACCATTTTTTGTTTTGAATGCCTTTCAAGACCACTTCGTAGCATAATTGCTGATGTGCATCATTAAAAGGGCGGCCATCTTCTTTCGCATGTGGATTTTTCCAAGGACCTTCTACACTTCTAAATCCGATTTCTGTAAAGACTAATTGTTTGTTGTATTTTTTACAAACTGCTGCTGCTTTGTCCATAATTTTGTCAAAGGCATTGGTTAATTCTCGTTTTGATGGATTATCGCTTTTACTTAATGGATAATAACAGTTTAGCCCAATAAAATCCAATGCATCCCAAAATTTTAGGTTTTCAAATTCCTCACCCCAATTGGCCGCATAGGTTAATTGACCACTATAAATACCTCTCAATTTTTTAATTAACATTCGCCATTCCTTTTCTTTCGCTAAAGTCGCTTTGGCAAATTCAACACCAATACAATAACTATCTAATTCGTTAATTTCAGCTAGTAGGGCATAATGTCTTGTCCAACGATAATAGTTGTCGAAAAAAGTAGCCCAATCTTCCTTATTTTTCATTTCAATCTCTCCTGGCCAACTACGACCTACCCAAATTTGCGGTTTGAGCATTGTAGACATCCCCATTTTTTGAGCTTCATAATGCGAAAATAAAACAGCTTGGTCATTTTCTCCTCCCGTGCTTTGAATAATAGGAATTGGGTCTGGTTTTTTAGGGTCACGCATATAAGAATAGGGGACAATGGCAATCGCATTTGACCCAATCTCATGCTGTCGTTGCAAAGATTCTTTAGCTAACTGAGAACCATAGCCATTATATACTCGATAGCCCTCATGAGCAAAATTGAAGCCCTTTAAATAAGGCAATTTTCTTTTAGTGCTTTCAGCTAGAGGTTGCTGTATTTCTTTTAAATAAGCCAGCCATTCCTTTTCTAATTTTTCTAAATCTGCCTGTTCCCAATTGGTGTAATTTTTTAAAAAAGTAGCCTTTCCAAAATGAGCAATCAAAAAATCAGTAAAAGAGCCTGCCATAGCCCCCATGACTAAATAGGATTCTTTTTGGTAAAAATCATTAGCCAATAATTCTTTTAAAGGAGGCAAATTATCGGATATAAATAATTTATTCGTCCAATATTGATAGCCTTTTTTCTGCCACATTTTTGTAAAATGATTCGCCAATCCTTCTTCTAAAGCCAGTAGTTTTGGTTGGCCCAAAGCTTTTCTAAACACCAATTTATTCTCTGCATGGTGACTACTACCTTTAAAATTATCGTTCATGACCACCTCTATTCGATGTTCTTCAAATTTAGCAGTTGCCTCTTCCATACTGGATTTTTGTAATCCTTTAGCTTCTACAGATGGGTAAAAATGGTAATCAATTTTGGGTAGATGGATAGGTTTTCCAAGAAAGTCAACAATTTCAGCATAAGTTGCCTCACATTGCTCCGCAATTTGAGTAACTGCTGCTTTTGACAAAGGCGAACTATGTGCAATAAATTGAAAATGCTTTGTTTGTAAAAGGGTATCATTTTTACCTGTAAAATCAAAATGGACTTTTTTGTCCAATTCCCAAGTACGCTCATTTAAATTACCTGCTACTTTCATTTCGCCAGCTTGATGCACTTTGTATCCCCAACTCGACCACATCATTCGAGATAAATCTTCTGGATAATAATCTGCTAAAAATTGCTCAATCTCTTGGTTATCATTACCCGTTAATAGATAAATAGGAAGCGATTGGTTGTAAGGATTGGGATAAGGGAATAATTTAAAAATAGCATCTTTAGTAGTATATGCTTTTTCGTCAAAAACAAAAGAAGTAGGGGTTAATTTAACAGGCAAATCTTGTTGTAATTTTGCCAATAATGGATTAGTGTTGACCTTTCCAATAATCATTAAAACCTCATTTATCAAATGTTTTTCGGTTAATTCCGTTTCCGGGACACCTTTTACATGCATACCAAAACGTTCATTTTTATTCATGGCCACTACTCTAGTCTGATAGAATATTTCAGATTTTTTATCAGCAGGATAGACAAGGGTAAGGCTATCTGTTTCCCTTAAGATATGCCGAAGTTCTCTTCTTGTTGGTAAGCGATTTTCAGCTGCTGCTGTTGCTGCAATTGTAGGAGTAGCTAACTTCGTTTGTCCACCAGAATTACAGGTTGGTGAAATTAGAAATAAGGCAGATAACAAAAAAGAAAGGCAATGCTGTAAGGTTAATTGATACATCGGGTATTATTTTTCGCAAAAGATAAGGCGTCTTTTTTGAAAAACATAATTGCTCAAGAGAAGTTGTTTGTTGAAGGAATAAATTTGTCTCGTAGGTTGCGGGTATCTGTTGGTTTTCATTTATCCGTTGGTCTATTTTCTACCAACGGATAATAATAAATAACTATTTGGTGAAGCACATTGGGTTTAGAACAAAGGGTAGACCTATTTGTATTTGAAAGATTTTTTTATAGTAAACCTTAATTCTTCTAATTACTAGTGGTTTTTCACGCCTCCGCCCAATGCGCTCCGCCCTTTGCTAAATAATTAGCTTTAAAACTCCCCCATCGCCTCATTAAAAACCACCGCTAAAACAACCTGTCCTACTGTCCATAAGGTCTTTTTATCAATATTGCTCATATTATCATAAGTCGTATGGTGGTGATTGACAAAAGTCTGTCCACTATTTTTAGGTAAGTTGATAATGTCAATCATGGGAATGCCTGCAATTCTATTGACAAAATAATGGTCATCGGCTATTCCTTCGCCCAGTTCATCTAAAAAATAAGCACCACGTCCCATTTCTCCTGCCAATTTCCAAACCTTATTGGTAACATCCAAGGCATATTGCATCGAGTATAATTCCTTTCTAAAATGCGCATTTTGCCCCCCCACCATATCTAATAAGATACCATACTTAGCTTTGTAATTTTTGACGTGCGGATTTTTTGACCAATACTGTGCGCCCAAACCATAAGTATCAGTTTTAGTTGGCGTTCCATAATCTTCAGCGTCAAAAAAGATAATATCCACGCCCATATAATCAGGCAACTTTTCTAAATGCCTCGCAATTTCTAATAAGACCCCTACACCACTTGCACCGTCATCGGCACCATCTACAGGTAAATCTCTTTTGGTTTCATCAGGGTCTTTATCCGTAATATGCCGACAATCCCAATGAGCAGCTAGTATAATTCGTTCTTTAGCATTTGGATTGTACTGTCCAATGATGTTCGTACCATTCAATTTTTCTTTGGTATAGGCAGTCGCTACAAAATCTTGTTCAATTATTTTTGCCCCATGTTTTTTCAGTTGACTAACTAGC
>CALFWI010000386.1 GCA_937928615.1 uncultured Saprospiraceae bacterium
GCCCTCGTTTCCCTGAAATGCTGGATACTTACGATAGGGCATTAAACCAAAAAGCAATTGCGATTGCGACTGAAAAAGGGTTTCGAGCGCATGAAGGAGTCTATGTAGCCTTGGCAGGTCCTAATTTAGAAACCCCTGCTGAGTATGAATTTTTGCATCGAATAGGCGGGGATGTAGTGGGCATGTCTACAGTGCCAGAAGTCATTGTCGCCAAACACAGTGGGCTGCCGATTATGGTCATTTCGGTGGTTTCTAATAAATGTTATCCTACAGAAAATATAAAATCTGCTACCGTCGAAGAAATGATAGAAGTGGCCAATGAGAGTGGAAAGCGAATGGGAGCAATTATTAAGGAATTATTATAACTTTTGGTTTAAAATCATACATCTATCTAACTCAAGTTGCGGACAATTGTTGTATTGCTATATTGTTTCATTGTTACGGTAATGGATGACCCTTAACCCGCCAGACTGCTAGCGGGCTGGTTCGAGATTTTTAGCCCCATTAGCAATATAACCATAAAACAATATAACCATTTTAACTGCTCCGCAACTTGGATTATCTAGTAGAATAATTCATGAATAATTGACAAGAAATTTTAAAGTTACTAGTTGTTTTAGTTCAACCAGTAACCAGCAACCAGCAACTTTAAAGTTTACTCTGTTTTAGCAACCAATCCAATCGGTCGAACTCCAGCCCCAACTCTATCCGTCAATTTATCGCCCAATTCCTGCCGAGCCAATTCAGCATGTTCCAATAATTGAGCGATAATTTCAGGATGTTGGGCAGCAACGTCTGTAGTCTCACTAATATCATTTTTTAAATCGTATAGTTCTTGTTTAATTAAATTTTGGTCGTAATTAATGGGCAAACCATCATCCGTGCCAATTCGGCCATTTAGAGAACGATACTGATGCGGCAAATATAATTTCCAACGTCCGTCGCCACTTAGAATGCCGTGTAATTCATTTTGTTTATAATAAAAATAATAAGCTTCGTGATGCGGAGGCAATTCTGTTTTTCCTTCCATTAAATGCGCCATGTTTTGACCATCAATCTTTTTCGTAGGTAATTTGGCACCTGTCAATGCGGCAATAGTTGGCAAAATATCAATCGTCATAGCAGGGTTTTCAATGGTTTGTCCAGCAGGAATTTTATTGGGCCAACGCATGACACAAGGTACTCTTACGCCTCCCTCTAATGATGTTCCTTTTCCTTCTCGCAAAGGTAAAGCGACGCCAGAATGACCACCATAAGATAACCAGGGGCCATTATCAGAAGTAAAAACAACTAAGGTATTATCATCTAGTCCATTTGTTTTTAACGCTTTCAAAATTTCACCCGTTGACCAATCAATTTCTTCAATGACATCCCCATAAAGCCCACCAGCAGATTTGCCTTTAAATTTATCGGAGACATATAAAGGAACATGCGGCATACTGTGTGGTACATATAAAAAGAAAGGGTTTTCTTTATTTTTTTGAATAAAATTAACCGCCCTTTCCGTGTATTGAGTAGTGATTTGACTTTGTTCATTCAGGGTGTCAATAACTGTTTCATTCTCCATTAATGGTAAAACAGGAAAATTAAAAACACTGCCTTGCCAAGGGTGCAAAGGCCACATATCATTAGAGTAAGGAATGCCAAAGTATTCGTCAAATCCTTGTCGAGTGGGTAGTAATGCTGGTTCTGAGCCTAAATGCCATTTGCCATAAATAGCCGTGGCATAGCCCAATGGTTTTAAGATTTCAGCAATGGTTTCTTCTTGAGGATGTAAGCCTTTTCCAACATAAGGACTAAATGCACCAGAAATGCCTATTCGATTCGCATAACAGCCTGTTAATAAAGAAGACCTAGAGGCAGAGCAAACGGGCTGAGACACATAGAAATTAGTAAATCGTGCGCCCTCTTTTGCCATTTGGTCAATATTAGGCGTTTGGATAGTGGGCGAACCATAACAACTTAAATCTTGATAACCTTGGTCATCGGTAAAAATGAGGACGATATTAGGTGGGCGATTTTCAGTAGTAGCTGTTTGTTCCGTAGGCGGATTACAGGCAAATAAGCAGGAAAGTAGGAAAAGTAAGGGCAGTGAATATTTCATGTTTTTTCGTTTTTATGCCGCAATTTAACGAAAAAATTCCTTATTTATAAATCTTTTAGGTTAGGATGTGCTAGGTGTAAAAACAGCATAACTTCCAGTTGCTTTAGCAATTAATTTGCCTTCGTTCCAAACTTCTGATTCTAACATCGCTACTCTTTTGCCTTTATTAATAACGACGGTATGGCAATCTAAAACACCTTTTCTTGCGGCTTTCAAATAAGTCATTTTGATTTCAATCGTCGCACATAATTCTCCTTTCTCTAGCGCCAACATTGGATATAAAGCGCCCCCCATGCCCGTATCAGCAAGAGAATATAAAACACCGCCGTGAACAACTTTTTGAGGATTGAAGTGAAAATCTTGGATGGGTAATTGAAAATGACTTTTACCTACTTCCCGTTTCACTAAGTACATTCCCAAATGATTGGAAAAAGGGAAGATCGTTGGTGTTTTTTCCATTTTCGTTATGTCTTTAATCAGATGAATCTCTAATACAGGCTACTAAATATCGTTATCCGTTGTCCTTTTAATTACCTGTTGTACAAAGTTTTCAACAACAGATAACTAAAGGCAACGGATTTAGAGAGTCTTATCTTTTTGAGATTTATTTATCTAAGATACCTTTTAAATCCGCAGGGGAATAATTAATAGATTTCAAAGTCTTATTATCCGATGTTCTAAAAACTAAATAAACATCTCCTTCTTTTCTAAAGTAGCTATCAACGCTTTTAGTCTTTTTATAATGCGCCATTGTTGCCAAAGCTTCTTCTCTTGATTTACAGGTTTTACTCATATTAGAACGTTGGACTTCATCAAATAAGGTTTTAAACTTATCCCCTAATCCGAATTCTAAGATAGCGCCTGATAAAACGTATTGAATATCACATAAAGCGTCCGCTACTTCGACCAAATCCTTATCGGCAATCGCTTCTTCTAATTCTTTTAGTTCTTCTGCAATTAAAGACACCCGTAATTTACAGCGTTTTTCCGAAGGAATAATTGGGGTTGGTTCAATTGGATGTTTGAAAGTTCGGTGAAATTCAGCTACTTGATTTAATGCGTCTAATTTTTCCATGATTGTATAGTTTAACTTTTATAGTAATTTTAGCTTTTTTATAAGGCTGGCAAAATTAACTAGAAAAAAGGGTTAATCCCCTTTTTAACCTTAATTTTACGGCATTTAAATTGAGTACGAATAATGATGAATCTAAATTTAGGTATTGAGATTACAGCAACCATTACTTCCTTAATTTATCTTTTTCTATTGATGAAGGAAAATATTTGGTGCTGGTTTTTTGCGATTATTTCTTCTGCTTTGAGTATTTATTTATTTTTTACGGCCAAATTATATTCAGAAGCTTTTCTGTATTTTACCTTTATTTTATTTGGTATTTATGGTTGGTATAAATGGTCTAGTAAAGCGAATACCAACACGAATTTAACAGTTAGTAAACTACCTGTAAAAACACATGGTTTATGGATAATCGTTGGCTTTATCTTAGCCTTTATTCTAGGTTATCTTTTTAAAACCTATACAGATGCAGAAAAGTCATTTATAGACTCGAATACCACCATTTTTAGTTTTATCGCCAGTTATTTAGAAGCGCATAAATACCTTTATGCTTGGGTTTATTGGATTATAATAAATGGGGTTAATATCTGGTTGTATGCTACCCAAGGTTTATCCATTTATGCAGGATTGATGGTTATTTATTTTATCCTATCAGGAGTAGGACTTTGGCGATGGCATAAAAGTTATTTAGCGACGAATGCTTAATTCATTGGGAAGATTTTTATTTTCACCATTATTTTACTTCCGTAACCTGGACATTCATTTCCAAGAAAAAGATTTAATAAGCTACTGGGAAATGAATGTCCAAGCTACGATTAAAAAGATAAACTATGAAAGATTCCGCTATTCTATTCGTCTTATTAATATTTACTGCTTGCCAAGCTCCTAGCACGACTAAAACAGAAACGACTAAAGCACCCAATATTGAAAAAACAGTTTTTAGAACAACGGGGTCTGTAGAAAGGTTAAGCGAAGCTATCAATGAATTAATCACCAAAGATGCCAAAATAGAAGTCTTAGCCGATGGGTTTACTTGGACAGAAGGACCACTTTGGATAGAGAATGGACAATATGTCTTATTCTCAGATATTCCGCCCAATCGAATTATGAAATGGTCAGAAAAAGAAGGATTAAGTCTTTATTTAACGCCTTCTGGTTATACTGGCGAAAAGGAACGAGCAGGCGAACCAGGGTCTAATGGTTTGATTTTAGATGCTGCAGGTAATTTAGTGCTTTGTCAACATGGCGATAGAAGAATGGCTAAAATGACGACTGCTTTAAATAATCCACAACCTCAATTTGAGACAATTGTTGATAGCTATGAAGGCAAAAGATTGAATAGCCCAAATGATGCGATTTATGATAGTCAAGGTAATTTATATTTCACCGACCCACCTTATGGTTTAGCTGGAAATGTAGATGACCCTGCCAAAGAAATTGATTTCCAAGGCGTCTATCGTTACTCCAAAGATGGCCAATTGAGTTTGATTTCTGATAAAATTACTCGACCAAATGGCATTGGTTTGTCTCCCGATGAAAAAACTTTATATGTTGCCTGTTCTGACCCAAAAGCAGCGACTTGGACAGCTTTTACCTTAAATGAAGATGGAACAGTCGCTAGCGAACGCTTATTCCATGATGCGACAGGAAGTCAAGAAAAAGGTTTACCTGATGGGCTGAAGGTAGATAAAAAAGGAAATATTTGGGCAACGGGACCTGGCGGAGTTTGGGTGTTTAATCCAGCAGGAGAAGTGCTAGGTAAAATTAAAACAGGAGAAGCAACGTCTAATTGTGCTTTAGATGCAGCTCAAAAAACGTTGTATATGACTTGTGATGATTACTTGATGCGGATTAAATTATAGCAAAAGTTGTCAGTTGTCGTAATAATTGCCAATTCAAAGACTAAGTCGTTAGTTAAGCTAATAGTGTCGGGTAGAACGTAGCTTAGAAATTCATTTCCAAGGAAAATTTTGACTTGGAAATGAATTTTCAAGCTACGAGTGCCAGTAAAATCCTACCCGACATTATTAATTTGAAAGAGCATTAAGCATGGTAATATCTTTCATCAATGATTTTTCCATTTTTCCATTTAGTACGAACAACTTGTTCAAAACGGTGACTAGTACCGTCGTTGGTATCAAATGACATGACCGCCTCATAAAAAGAAGTATCGCCATTTACCGCAGGCCCACTCTTTAACTCATAACCGTGAAATGCAGTTACGGTCGCTAGTAACTCTTCTTCTACTTGGATACAATGGGCTTTACCTTTTTTTGGCGAGTTATTAGCTTCCCATAAGATTACATTATCATCAAGGTAAGTATCCATTGCTTGAATAAATTGTCCTTTTGCTAATAGGGCTAAAACAGCTTTCGCATTGGTTAAAATTTCTTGTTCTTGACTGGTTACGATTGTAGACATGATTATTAAATTTTATTAGTTTAAAATGATGACACAAAAGTACCTATGAAAGGAAGGCCTTAGAATGGACAAACTTCGCCTAAACTTGGACAGATTTCGCTTTTTGACAAGTAAGTTGGATTAGCACCTTTTATGGTATCTTACTTTATGCGCATTCCTGTTAAATAATACCATAAAGCTTTTAGGAAAGGGTTAAATTTAAAGGATAGAATAATTTTAAAATCTTCCCATAAACTAGTTTCTTCATCTAAGAATTTAAAAATCTGTTGAATCGAATTTTTTTCGAACATATCTGTGTAAATCGACTCGCCTAATTCATTATGATGCACCAATACATCGAGATAAAGGGAGTCATAGAAATAGAATTTTTTGCTTAAAATATGATGGGCTGGAGAGCGATTATTTTTTAGATTAGTAATGATTTTTTGAGCGACTTTTTCCATGTTTTTGAAAGCATACCCCGAAGAAGGTTTAACGTGCGCCCCTGCGGTGCCGATTTTCATGATTCCTTTTTTATTGGCTTT
>CALFWI010000387.1 GCA_937928615.1 uncultured Saprospiraceae bacterium
AATGCTGGTCAGGAGACCAGCAGATAGCCGTACCTAGTCTGGAGACTAGACACATCGAGCGCCGATATTTCTAGTCTCCAGACTAGGAATGGCTATCTCGTCGTCTCTCGACGACGCTCGTTTTGAGAACTTACAGAAAGAAAGAATAGAAGATGGGTTAGTGGTTTTACTACTAACCTATTTTTTATACAATCTAGTAAAATCCATCTCATAGCATACACCAAAATTAATCTATACTGCATCTCTTTAAATAGACAAACAACTACAATTCGCTTTTATCAAATATTTTAAAAGTCGGCTTATGCCAAATGAAAATAGTTAAAACAAAGGCCTTGTTTTAGCCAATAACCCTATTCTTTTATTTAAAATAATACTTATGAATTTACTACTAGATAGCACCGCTATTGGCTGGGCTTTATTTGCCCTAGCCGGAGGAATTATCGGCTTAATATACTTCATTCGTTTTCAATTAGCGAAACGGAGTCAGGAAGAACAATTTGAAAAAGCCGATACAACCATAGCTTCCCGAAATAAATATACGGAAGTCAATGTCTTCAAATGGAGCAATACTTTTTTAAGAGTAGGCATGATGCTGTCGTTGGCATTCGTTGTGTTAGCTTTTAATTATACGACTTATGAGGAAGTTCAATTTGAATTAGGGGTAATAGAAGCAACGGATATTATTGAAAATGATGTTCCTAGAACGATAGATCCTCCAAAACCACCGCCACCCCCTCCGCCTCCGCCAGCAATTGAGGAAGTAGATTTGGAGGAGTTAGAAGACGAAGAACCAGAATTTGTAGATGGCAGTTTGGACGAAGAAGAGGAAGTGATTGCACCGCCTCCAGCACCAGTAGTGAAAGTGCCAGAGAAACCAATTTTGCCACCTCCGCCCGTAGTAGAGGATAATACACCCATAATGTTTGCCGAGCAGATGCCTCGTTTTCCTGGTTGTGTGGTAGGAGATAAAAAAACTAAAGACGCTTGTTCCAATAAAGCTTTACTGACTTTTTTATCGAGCAAATTAAATTATCCAGCCTTGGCTAGAGAAAATGGCATTTCTGGGACAGCAGTCATTCGATTTATCGTAGAAAAAGATGGGAGTTTGACGAATTTAGAAATCGTAAAAGACCCAGGTGGTGGATTAGGAAAGGAAGCTTTGCGAGTGGTTAAATTAATGAATAAAATGGACGAAAAGTGGACGCCAGGTAAGCAAAATGCTCGACCAGTTAGAGTTCGATTTAATTTACCAGTTAAGTTTAGATTACAGTAATTTATAGAAGAAACAAGCTGATTTTATTTTTCGATACAGCAGTCTTTTCAACAAAAGGGCTGCTGTTGTATTTTATGGCTGGGCAACTTTCTAGTTTTTAGAGCGTTTTTTATATACATTTATACCCAAACAAATAGCTTTATATTAAAGTGGTGTAAGGTTTGCTTTGAGTATAGGGGAACTTCAGTTCCCCGTCAAAAAGAAATTCGGGGAACTGAAGTTCCCCTATACTAGAAAAATAAAATCATGCGATACAAATTACTGCTCATCTTATTTTTATTAGCTTCTACTTTTTTAGGCGCACAACAATCTCGCTTGGCGCAGCAATATTACCAAAATGGAGAATATGCCAAAGCGGCTTCTTTGTATCAAAGGCTATACGAGGAACAGAATTATAATGACTATTATTTTGAACGCTATGTAGAGTGTCTAATTAGTTTAGAAGAATATGAGGACTGCGAACAAGCCATTAAAAAGCAGTTGAAAAAGCGACCTGAGCAAGTTCAATTATATGTGACCTATGGAAATCTCTACGAGCGACAAAATCAAGAAGAAGAAGCAACTAAGCAATATAGAAACGCCATTAAAAAATTATCCGCAGACCGATTTATTATTACCAAATTAGCGAATGCTTTTATTCGATTGACAAAGTATAAATTAGCCATTGAAGCGTATGAAACGGGTTCGGGACTCCTAAAAGACCAACAAGTTTTTGCCTATAACTTGGCAGATTTGTATCGTAGACAAGGGAATAATAAAAAGATGATTGAATATTATCTGAATAGTGTGGAGGCAAATCCTTCTAGAATGGCTTCGGTGAAAACATTGTTTCAGCGCTATTTATTAGAAGAAGATTTTCAAGATTTGCAGGCACAATTATATGAGCGGATTCAAGAGAATAGAGACATTCCAATTTATCCAGAATTATTAAGCTGGGTATTTATTCAACGTAAAGATTATAAAAATGCCTTCCGTCAAGTAAGGGCTTTAGATAGACAAAATAAAGAAAATGGATCAAGGATTTATCAGTTAGCGACTATTGCTGCCAATGATAAAGATTATGACACCGCTATTAAAGCCTTCGATTATATCGTTGCTGAAAAAGGCATTACTTCCAGCTATTATATTCCTGCACAACAAGAATCTTTAGCTTGCAAAAGGAAACTAATCGTAGGCGGTTATGATTATTCTGTAGCAGATTTAAAAGCATTAGAAACAGAGTACAATACGTTTTTAGATGAATTTGGTCGAAATAAAACGACCGCTAATATCCTTGTTGAATTAGCGGATTTAGAAGCTTTTTATCTAAATGACTTAGATAAGGCCATCGCTATTTTAGACCAATTAATTAAATTCCCTGGCATCAATCCAGCTACACAAGCAGAAGGTAAAATCAAATTAGCTGATTTTTATTTAATGCAAGGCGAAATCTGGGAAGCCACTTTATTGTATTCCCAAGTAGACAAAGCATTTAAAGACGATATTTTAGGACATGAAGCTCGGTTTAGAAATGCTCGACTGTCTTATTATGCAGGTGATTTCCAATGGGCACAAACCCAATTTAAGGTCTTAAAAAGATCTACTTCTAAATTGATTGCGAACGATGCTTTAGATTTAGCGGTTTTTATTACGGATAATTTAGGTTTAGATTCAACGGAGACTTCCTTGAAATTATATTCTGAGGCTGATTTATTAGTTTTTCAAAATCGCTTTGAGGAAGCTTTTGTCAAGTTAGATTCTTTAATCGCTCAATTTCCAGAGCATTCTTTACAAGACGATGTGTTGTACATGAAAGCACAGATTTACAAAAAGCAAAAAAACTGGGATAAGACAGTAGCCATGTACGAAACGATTATCGAAGACCATGCAGAAGAAATTAGGGCAGATAACGCTTTATTTGAATTAGCCGATTTACAAGAAAATCAACTCAACAATACAGACAAAGCCAAAGAACTTTACGAGAAAATATTCATCGACTTTTCGAATAGTACTTTCGCCGTAGAAGCACGGAAACGATTTCGGAAGTTGCGAGGGGATAATATATGAGCAGTTACCAGTTGCCAGTTACCAGTTGCGAGTTCTGGGTAATTGGCAACCCGCAACTGGTAACTGGCAACAGGTCTCCCCCACTTTAAAATAAGCTTAACAATTCCAAGTGTATCTTTTTAGCTAAAAAAAGCGTTATCTTATTGGTATATTTATTCAAATTTAAAAGTGCGTCTTTATCACTTGCCCCCCAAAGCATTTTTAAGAACACAAAAAATAATCCAATGAATTTTTTAAAAATTACACTTTCCTTAGTTGTTCTATTTTTCTTTTTGACCAATATACAAGCACAAGTCAAAGCTTTTGGACCAGCAGGTTATAATGGACAAGGCGTCGAGCTAAAATCTGGAAAGTATGTCTATAGCCAATTGCAAAAGAGAGGATTGGGTACTTTAGGAGGTTTGAGAGTGCCAGTTGGCTGTGATGTAAAAATATATACGAGTCCAAATTTACAGGGAGAAGCCAAGCGGTTTTCAAAAAGTAATGCAAAAATTAATAAAACTGGCGACTATTCTTTAAAAGTAGCTTGTGGGAGTGTTGGTGCGCAACCAGCATTTGCGATTGGGGTATCCGATGAAGTGGGGAGAAAAGGAGATTTAATTTATGTTGATGTCAGTGTAACTGATTTTAATAAAATTGTGTCCATGCAATACAGTATGAATTGGGATCCAGCCGTTTTACAATTTCAAAAAATCCAAAATTTTCAATTAAAAGATTTAAGCAATGAAAACTTTGGAACTAAAGAAACCAAGGACGGTAATTTATTATTAGCTTGGTACGACCAATCCGTACAAGGTGTGAATTTGCCAAATGGTACGAATTTGTATCAGGTGGTCTTTAGAGTGATTGGCGAAAGTGCAGCGAAATCTAAAATTCGTTTGTCAGGCAAACCAATCGTCACGGAAGTGATGAAAGCAGACGGAACACCAGTTCATTTTAATCGAATGAATGGGTCGGTTACTTTGCAGTAAATTTTTAGTTTTTTAGAAATGTATTCAAATAAAAGGTACAATTGTACCAAAGAAGGAAGTTCTTTAATAGGACTTCCTTTTTTTTTAGCCTAGTACCCTCTACTTTTGCCCCTCCTTATAAAATTTATCAATAAAAATAAGATTTGTCCGAAGGCTTATTCAGTAACCGTAAAGATAATCCGTGGGGTTAATAAATTCGTGGGGAATTAAATACAAAGTATTCAATTTACCTTTTACCCGTTACTAAATCATAAAAATCAGCGGAATCAGCGTCAAAAAAACGCTTAAAATATTTGGCTAATCCTTTATAAAAATCACCAACCTCAACAACATGAAACTTTGGCAAAAAGACACGCAAATCAATCAGCAAATTGAAAACTTCACGGTCGGCAAAGACCGTGAATTAGATTTGTGGTTGGCAAAATATGATATACTCGGTTCGCTGGCGCATATTGAAATGTTGGAAAGCATCAATTTGTTAGAAAAAGAAGAATTAAGCCAATTGCAGGTAGAACTGAAAAAACTCTATAAAAAAGCAGCTAAGGGCGATTTTATTATTGAGGATGGAATAGAAGATGTGCATTCCCAAGTCGAATTATTATTGACCAAAGCTTTGGGAGATGTTGGTAAAAAAATTCATAGTGGACGTTCTAGAAACGACCAAGTGTTGGTGGATTTACGCTTGTTTTTTAGAGCAGAAATTAAGGAATTAGCAGAAACCACCAAGGATTTATTTGAGACTTATCTCGAATTAAGTGATAAACACAAAGCGACTTTAATGCCCGGCTATACGCATTTGCAAGTGGCGATGGTTTCTTCTTTTGGTTTATGGTTTGGGGCTTATGCCGAGTCTTTGGTAGATGATATGACTTTATTGCAGTCTGTTTATAAAATTGTCAATCAAAATCCATTGGGTTCAGCAGCGGGTTACGGTTCTTCTTTTCCATTGAATCGAACGATGACGACGGAATTATTGGGTTTTGAGAATTTGAATTATAATGTGGTGCATGCCCAAATGGGGAGAGGAAAATCAGAATTGTTTTTAAGTTTTGCTTTAGCAGCAATCGCTAGTACTTTGGGTAAATTTGCGATGGATGCCTGTCTATATTGTAACCAAAATTATAGTTTTATCAGTTTTCCAGATGAACTAACCACAGGGTCTAGTATTATGCCGCATAAAAAGAACCCTGATGTTTTTGAATTGATTCGAGCAAAATGCAATAAACTACAGAGCTTGCCGACAGAAATTAGTATGACCATTAATAACCTACCTGCCGGGTATCATCGAGATTTTCAATTATTAAAAGAATCTTTATTTCCTGCTATTGAAGACTTAAAAAGTTGCTTAGAGATAGCGACTTATATGTTGCAAAATATGTCCATTAAGGAAGGTATTGTAGCCCATGAAAAGTATAAATATTTATTTAGCGTAGAAACAGTGAATAATTTAGTCTTAAGCGGTGTGCCATTTAGAGATGCTTATAAAATTGTAGGTAAAGAAATTGATAGCGGTGATTTTACGCCTGATTTAGACGTCCAACATACGCATGAAGGTAGTCTGGGAAATCTTTGTAATGAAGAGATTCAGGGGAAGATGAAGCAGGTTTGGAAGGGGTTTAAGTTTGGGAAGGCGGAGAAGGCGATAAAGAACTTGGTCAAATAAGTAAAAACCCGTTGGATTTCATTCATCCGTTGGACAATTTTACGACCAACGGATGAATGAAGTCCAACGGATAATCATTTGTTTTTTATTGGTGATGCCCTCATACGTTTTATAAAAATAACTGGGTTATTTTCACCATTCAGAGAGCTATATTATTGCTAATTCCAATCATTACTCAAAACCTTAAACTCCACTCGACGATTCAATTGCATCCCATCCACTGTACTATTTTCCGCTATAGGCAATTCACTACCAAACCCTTTGTATTGCATACGGGCGGGATTGATGCCATGATTAATTAAAAATAAAACAACTGCTTTTGCCCGTTTTCTAGATAAATATTTATTATAAGTAGCTTTCCCTCTAATATCGGTATGCCCTCTAATTTCGATGACCATGTTACGGTTCTCTTGCATCAATTTAAGCAGTTTATTTAACTCAATATAAGAGCGAGGTAATAATTCATATTTATCCGTTTCAAAAAAGATATTTTTTAAGGTAACGATCTTGCCTTCTTCCAGAGGAATCTTAGTTAAATCATCTGCTTTGATAGGAACATCTAAAAATGGTTCTTCTTTTCTTAATAAAACATCGTCGATATAATAATAGGCATAAGTCAATGGGTCTCGGTTATGCGTTTCCATTTTGGTCGCTTCGTCCGTAAAAAAATTACCGATGGTGAGGTAATTAAATTCTTCGGTTGCCTGAAATCTTCCCTTAAGACGTACCCAACCACTTAGTGGTGTATTGATAATTTCGGTCGCATTGACTTGCGGTGTCGTTTCTATTAATTCATCTGTAATTGCTTGAGTTGCTGCTAGAGAAAAATAACCACCCAGATTATTAACTTTTAAAGAGCGAGGTAAGCGATTGACCCAAAATTCAAAATAATAGTTTTGCCCAACGACCAAAGGTTCTTTTAACTGAATTTGAATGTATTCTCTACAATGCGGTTTGCCATCTTCACAACCATAAATTGTTAACCCTACCATAGAATTACCTGTCCGAGGTGGCTGTTTCCCAAAGCCCTTTTCCGCCCAATGTTTGGGAATACGAATTTTAGGGCCAAAAATATCAGGAGAAGCGCCTGTTGGTGCATTCCAATACTTCATGACATCCGTAAAATGTTTACCCTTGTAGAACCATCCTAAGGGAATACCTGAATATCGTTCAAAACTTGGATTGGGAACAATATTCGTCATTTCCTTAACAGGTGCTTGTTGACCATTTAAGGAAATTGTAAAAAATAAACATAGCAAAAGCGAATAGAAAACCTTCATTCAATTGATTTACTGGTCAATGAATACTTTTAAGTGGGGTTCTAAAGTTGAAAGTTGCCGTTTTGTAGTTGGTATACCTTAAAAACGAATGAACTTCCCTTAATTGTATTACTACCAGTAATTTAATGCCAAATCTTTAGCATTTTGTTTTATTTAGTCCTATTCGTGGGTTTTGTCGCTTTATTTGTTGGGTATTCGTTGTTTTCGTTCGTTCGTAGCAAAGAAGGAAATACGAGTACCACCGTTATTTTAAAGTACAATTTCCCCTGTTATTGGTTTTAATAAGGTTTGTTTTAAAATTTCTCGAAAACGATTGACTCGTACTTTTAAATAGTTATTAGATTGAATTAAAATTGCTTGAAAATCTAGACACAAATTAAATCTTTAATTCACTTGTTTTCAATAGTTTATAACCTATTTACTCTTGAAATAATGAAACAATTTGAATATTTTGTTTCTTTTTATATGCTGTATACTCTTTATATTTGTAGTGTGAAGTATAAATTAGTTTTACGACTACTTATATCTTACTTTAAACTCTCAATTCAATAACAAGTCTAATCTAAAATTAGCTATTACCAAATATAGCAGGATTTATTGCGCAATAACCTAAATAAAATAGGTTGGAATATTTTATGTGTCTTAAATTCTAAATAAATCAATGGATTTCATTGCAAATGTTGATACTATTTCAAATGAACTCTCTTTACTCATTACATCAAATGATTTACTTTTTGCTGCAAAACTAGCCAGTTTTGTAGAAGAACTAGGTTATCGAGTAACAGCTCAAGTGGCGAATTCAGTAGATGCGCTAAAAAATATCCAATCAGATACACCGGATTTAGTTTTAATGGATATTGATGTTAGTGGAAAGCTGAATGGGTTTCAGCTTGCAAAAAAAATTAAACCTTTAGGTATTCCAGTACTTTTTGTGATAGATCATGAAAATAAAAATGATAATAAATTAAAAAGACGGCTTTCTACTATTAGTTATATAGTAAAGCCAATTAATAAATTCTCATTAAGAGCTGCCATTGAATTAACTATGTACACATTAAAAAAAGTCAACAGTCCAAGTATTGAGCATCAAGCGTTTTCTAACCAATCTTTTCTTTTTTTTAAAAAGAAAAAGACTTTACAAAAGGTTGA
Source organism: uncultured Saprospiraceae bacterium (assembly GCA_937928615.1). GTDB lineage: Bacteria > Bacteroidota > Bacteroidia > Chitinophagales > Saprospiraceae > JAFMDF01. The sequence continues at coordinate 8,383 of CALFWI010000387.1, forward strand.
AATAGCTGCTATTAAATACATAAAAGCTGCCGACGATTATAGTGTAAGTTATACAGAAGATGGAAGTTTTTTGAGCACTTTGCGGCTAAAAGAATTAGAACTCTTATTAACAAGTCATGGCTTCTTTCGAATACATAGAAGCTACCTCTTAAATCTGGCTGCGGCAACTGCTATTGATATGAAGACCCATGAAATTAGTATTGCTGGTCAAATTGTTCCTTTTAGTAGGAGACTAAAAAAAGAATTAATTAAGCGTTTATCGCTAATTTAAAGATATCAAAGAAATCTCAATTTTTGAGAGAATTGAGGTTTTTTATAAGGGATGTTGGCAACCAACATCCCTTTTTTTATTACTAAGTATTATGCCTAAAATACTATAGTAAAAACCGATAAGTCCACTTAATTAAGAAAATATTTGTTGGTTGATTATTAAATAGATTGTCTGTTAAACTCGGTAAAATCTCCTCATTGGGGTCTCCCGAATTATTGGTTCGTTGAGAAAAAACTAAAAATAATTCCGAACCTGGTACATATTCCCAGCGTGCTACTAGATTAGACCTAAATTGCATGAAGCTGAAATCTGGATTTCCAAAGGTATAATCAACCATTTCATTATTGTTTTCAACTACGGCATAAGTATCTTCTATTGCATCATAAGACACATTGTTTAGTGGTATAAAACGGTCGTGAAATAGCTTAGCAGTTGGGTTTGTGATGCGCTTAAAGTCAAAATAACGAACACTAGTAATAAATGGCTCCCCATAATATTGAATGGTCAAATTAGGGGTAATGTTATAATTCAATCGTATCCGCATGCTTAGCGTATGCTGGTCTAAAGAACTAACGATATAATTCGTTGTCCCTTGATAGCTCACATCGGTCACATTTTGCATTAAACGTTCAGAACTTCCAATATTCGGCCTAATGGAAAATCTCAAGGCATTGGTTGGTTGAACCGTTAATTCAAGACCATAATTCGATAGGTTGACTGTTTTAGATTGGTCTGGATCATTCCCTCTTGCGACAAAGGCATTAAAATTCAAACGTACTTTCTTCCGACTATCTGTTCCTACATTCATAAAAACAGCATTTCCTCTTGATTTTCTTAATGCTGGTCCACCAAATAATGCTTGATTGGAAATGTCCTTAAATTCTTTAGAATAACCGATAAAAAAACGATAGAAATTTTTAAACTGAGCAAACATATTTACATTGGCTGCTTGATACAAATGTCTTCCTCCAAAGTCCCAGGTACTCCAACTATTAACATTTAATCCCATATTTCTAAAGATGCCAAAGGGCTGAGTAAAACGATAACCTGACCAGAAAAAATGATTGATTTCATCGGCATTATTCATAAAACCAATGTCATTTAATTCTAATTCAGGCGAACGCCAAGTTGCGCCCGTTTCAAATTTCCAATTACCTCCAAATCTTCCCACCTTAAGTGTGCCTCCCGTTCCTGTCAAAGAAGTTCGACTTTCATCGACTTTTAAATGAGTGGCATCAGGCCGTTGAAAATAATGTTCAAAAGCAGTTTGTGTATTGGTGATGGCTTCTGTTGTGCCTTTGACATTGCTATATAATAGTTTAGCAGTAGCAACCCAACTTTGGTCTTTCCACCGATGGACAATATCCAATCCTCCAGAATAGGCTGATTTATGTAAAGCTGCTAAATTGGTATTATCTAATTGTCTATTGACGCCTGTAAAAATGCCCCCAATTACGGTATTACCTCCGTCATAATCTTTCGTTACTCGACCGACAAAATAATTCGTCAATGGTTCGACCACTTCTTCCCTACGTTCTCCATTGAAATCAATTTTGGCAACTTCTTTGGCAGTGATACTTTCTAAAATACCAAAAGCTAACCCTTTCTTTGTTTTACCACTAAATTTTGCGGCACCTAAAATAGCCGCATTATTAGGTACTTCGGTAAATTCTCCAGTTTTTAAATCTGGATAACCGTGCGGCGAACCACCAATTCTACGGGAATAGAAAAGGTTATCAGAGTCATAGTCTCCTCCAGCTTCTGACCCTGTTGCCTGAAAATTAAAAATGTTGTTGTTCTCTACAAAGAAAGGACGCTGTTCTTGAAAGAAATTTTGAAACCCATCTAGTCGAACTGCCGCAGGGTCGGCTTCTACTTGTCCAAAATCAGGATTAATCGTGAAGTCAACGACCATATCGCTCGTTACCCCAATTTTTCCATCGATGCCTGCTGTAAATTTGTTACTTGAACCATCTAAGAAAGGATTTCCTTCCTCTTTTTCAAAAGTTGAGGTTTGGCCTACTAAATAAGGTTGGATTTCGATTTGTTTCTGTGGTTTAATCCCTGTAATGCCGTGCAATTCTGCAAACGCACTTACCCAAACGCCACTATTTCGAGGAATGCGTTGGAAGAGAGACCGAGATTCATTCCGAAAATTTCGTCGGTGAATTTGAAATCCCCAGATATGTTCTTCTTTATTACCGTATCGAAGTTGGCTTAATGGAATTTTAATTTCTGCCGTCCAACCCTGCTCATCTACATTTGTTTTAGCATACCAAATTGGATTCCAACTTTCATCCCAATTATTGCCATTATTGCTAATAAATTCATCTCCTTTGACACCAGAGGCAGAAACGGTAAAAGAAAAAGCGGTCCTTTTATCGAGATAGCTGTCGATGTTAATTTCTATCCAATCTCCTTCAAAGCCATCTCTTCTACTCATTCGACGAACTACTTTCTCAGGTTCGTCATCGTGCATTCGATAGCCCACATAAACAAAAGCTTCGTCATATAAAATCTTAAATTGAGTGGCTGCTACAGGTGTCCCTCCATCGTTAGGTTCCATTTGCGTAAAATCACCTCCCCAAGCGACTCCTTGCCATGCAGCATCGTCTAAACGACCATCAATCGTTGGTGCTGCTCCCGCAATTCTTTTAGTTAGGTAGATTTTTTTAGGAATTTCACTAAGCTCAGTGGTAAGCACATTTTCTTGAGCAGTTGAAAAAATGGTCGCTAAAGTCGTTAGTAGGAATAACAAGGTAATTTTCTTCATCGGTGGATTTCTTATTTTAAGATTATAGCATAGAACGTTTAGGTAACAAAGTTGGTTACTCTTACTAAAAAGATTGGCAAGTCATTAACAACTATCGTAACTACTTAGGTATCAGGAGTGAGGTGTCAGGTGTCAGCCTTGCAAGATATTTTGCTGTTATGCAGCAAACCCAATTAATTGCTTTGCCAAATAGTTAATAGAAACTCGACAAAAATGACAACAAAAATCGCAGATAGTTGCTTTCTTTTAAATGGATATTATTTCATAGTTGCCTAATTTTACGACATGCAAAATCAACCTATTCAAAAACAAGATGCTTTTATCATTGATTTTTCCGCCTATCAAATAGTTAGTTGTTTGAAGTTGTTTTTTCTATTGTTAGTAATTTGTATACTACACAGTTGTCAATCTGAAAAGACAACTAAAAACATTAGAAATTATTATTACCCCGTTGCCGAATTTATGGACGGTAAAGTATATGAGTTCAAAGCTGTTAATGATAGTTTAGCACCTTTCTATTGGTATTTTCGAACCACTATTTCTAGAGGTGATACCATTATTACTAGCGAATACTTTGACCACAATTTTATAGTACAGCAACTCACGAATGAAGAAATCGTAAAAAATGGTGTTGTCTTGAATGACTTTTATCTATACGAAACAGATTCAATTACAGGGCAACAAAAACAAAACCGAGTAAGAGTCGAGGTCGATAATGTCTATCCATTTGAAGTGACAGACTCTACAGGTCTTTTCCTCTATAAAGTATTTTGGAGAGATTACCATCAACCGAATCAAAAATATCGCTTAATTAAAAATCGGCATTATATGGGAGAGGATACTTATACCTATAAAGGACAACCATTAGCTTGTGTTCGATTTTTAAATAGAGAATTATTAGAAATTGAGGAAGTCGGTTTTCAAGAAGTTACTTATAATAGTGTGGAATTGTATGCCCAGAATATAGGTTTGGTTTATTTTAGGAAAGAAATCGAAGGCAATGTCGTCCAAGAATATGAGTTAGCGGACATTTATGACATGACCGATTTAGAAGAAAAGTTTCGAGAAACAATTGAATGAATGAACTGAATACTAATCATTTTACGAAAAAATGTTTATTTGAAACGCTAGTAAGCTATAAAAATAAATGAAGACGGTATCTTTGCAATACGCAAGTAGCACAAACGTTAGTCTACTATTGAAAATAACAAACTTAACAAAATTTTGAAGTCAAAAATAATCATAGGTACAAGAGGTAGTAAATTAGCACTTTGGCAAGCGCATTTCACCAAAGATAATTTGGAAAAAATGGGGATAGAAGTGGACATAAAAATCATCAAAACGAGAGGGGATAAAATCCAACATTTGAGTTTTGATAAAATTGAAGGAAAAGGCTTTTTTACCAAAGAATTAGAAGATGCTTTACTAAATGGACAAGTAGATTTAGCCGTTCATTCTATGAAAGATTTGCCTACCGAATCTCCAGAAGGCTTATCTATTGCAGGGGTCTCTTATCGGGAAAATCCCGCGGATTGGTTAGTGATTAATAAAGGGCAAGAAGATACTAGTAAAGTCTACCAACTCAAAGAAAAGGCAGTAGTAGGCACTTCTTCGGCTCGTAGAAAAGCTATTTTGCTGGACATTCGACCAGATATTGATTTAAAAGATATTCGAGGAAATGTACCAACTCGCTTGCAAAAATTAAAAGATGGTCAATTTGATGCTATTGTATTAGCCGCAGCGGGGCTAACTAGATTGGATTTAGATATGTCTGATTTTGTGGTCGTCAAATTGAATACCAAAGAATTTGTGCCTGCTCCGGCTCAAGGTGTTTTGGCTTATCAAACTTGTACGGCAGATATTGAAACTAGAAAAATTATCAAACACTTACATCATTCGGAAGTAGCAGCGGCAACCAATGTAGAACGGAAAGTCTTAAATTTATTAGGAGGTGGTTGTCACATGCCTTTAGGCGTGTATTGCGAATTGGATGACAAAGGGTATTATCATGTATGGGCAGCGAAAGCAGAAACTTGGGATGGTCCTGTCAAACGAGTTCGGATGTCTTCTGGTACTAGTTTTGAATTAGCAGAACAAGTTTTAGCAGCACTGAATAAAGCGGTATAGCAGAACGATCAGAAGAACATGGATATAAAATTCCAAAAGGTGGTTTATTTAAATATATTTCTTGCCCAAATCATTTTGGAGAGCTGATAGAATGGATTGGTTTTGCTATTTTGTGTTGGAATTTGCCAGCTTTATCTTTTGCTATTTGGACAGTAGCGAACTTAGTACCAAGAGCTTTAGCACATCATCAATGGTATCAAGCTAATTTCCCAACTTATCCGAAAGAACGAAAAGCCATTTTACCTTTTATTTTCTAACTAAATACCTTGCTACAAAAAATACAACTATTGAGATTAGTAGTAAACTCAGTAATAACGAAATTGACCAATTGACATGTTGAAACTTTATAGGAGCCATGTTTCCATAAGCGACATAACCAGACCAAAAAAATGGATGGGCAGCATTTCTATATTTTTCGATAAATTGCCGCTTCGCGTTCCATAAAGCTTCGTCCTTTGCTTGCCCAGCTTTTAAGTTATTATAAAATAAAGGCATAAAGTTAGCGGTAGCATTATCACTTACTCTCCAAAGTGTGGTCACCATACTCTTTGCCCCTGCATAAGAAAATCCTTTTCCTATCCCAACAATTCCTTCTCCTTTCTTAATTTCACCAAGGCCTGTTTCACAAGCACTTAAAACGACTAAATCTGCTGGTATTTTTAGATTAAATAAGTCCTTTACGTATAAAAATTGGTTGCCTGTCGTCTCGGTTGGTTCGGCAAAAGCTAA
>CALFWI010000388.1 GCA_937928615.1 uncultured Saprospiraceae bacterium
CTATTAAAAGATGCCCAATCAAAACAGACTTGATAGGTATCACAATCATTTATTTCATTTCCATCACCAAAAGTATATACTTGAGAAAAACAAACAGATTCATCTGTATCTTTATTTAAATAGACAAATCTATCCCCATCAGTGGCTTTATTACTTTCTACCCATTTTGCATCATTATACCCCCAAGAATCAAGTGGGTCTGAAGGCTCATTAGTAAGGTTAGTTGCAAAAACGCCTGTTACAAAGGTTTCTGAACCAGACCAAGTTCCTGTTTCAAAACTTGGATTATCAAAAAGGTTATTACTTGTACAGGCAGTACATGCAACGGTACCCGAACAATCTGAATCAGCATTATCTATCAATCCATCTCCATCATCATCAATATTATTATCGCATATCTCAGCAACACAAGCCTCTGAAAATCGAACATTATCAATATATATATTTTCACTACTTTTACCTACATGAAAAATAACTGCAATCCCTCCTGTATTAGTCACAGGAGCGATAAATTTAAAAGAATAAATCTGTGGTTCAGTAGTTAGATTAACCAGTTGGCTTCCATAGGTATCCCAATCACCTGAATTTTGTTGCACCGCAACTACCATATCCCGTTCCCCAACTGCCTTTGCTTCAAAAACTACCTGATACTCTTGTCCAGCAACAATAGATTGATTGTCTTGTAACAACTCAATATCCCATGAGGTACCAGAAGCATTTGTGATATTAACATAAGCTGCATTTGTTCCAGATAATTGATTCGTATTATTAATGTTCCAAGTAGCACTAGAACTAGTACTCTGGTCAACATGAAGTGACCAATCATTGGTACCATTATCAAACTCCTCATTAGTTAAGAAGTTAGCACACACAGCAGGTCGCATTGCAACATAACAAGCAGAATCTATATGCGCATAAATATCTGACAATACAGGATTACCATCTTCTGTACCTGCTATCCAAGTAGATAAACCAAAATCACAACTATGCTGATTACCGCCACGGCCAATCTGTAAACGATTCCCCATAGAAGGATGGTTATTAATAATTGTTCTCCCAGCATTACAACCAATTCCCGTCAAAGTACCAGATAAATTCCAATAATCCAGATTCTGATAAGCATTAGGACATAGATTTGTTTCCACTTCATAGCCACCCTGAAATTCGGACCACGTCTGCATATCTGATAAAGTAAAATCTACTAACCAGCCATCTTGTGCTCCGCAAGGAGTTCCTACTGGGGCGTCCCAATCCGCATCTTGTCCACCAACAATTATTCCTTTTAAACCAATTGTCCCATCTCCGTTATCACAAAGAAATAATCCACCATTATCGTAATTTAACCAATTCGTATTTGCATTAGAATCATCAATAGAAAAAATATAATTTCCCCAATCAGGAGCTATAGCACAACTATCTCCCGAACAAGTAGGCGATGTAACAATCCATTCTTCTACACAGTATCCATCTACATCCAAAGAACCTGCGCCTGCATTTTTCCAAGCATATGCTTGTACCCAAGCAGCATTAGCAGGAGCAATAGCCGATAACTGGTAAAGTTTAAAATTGGTAGAAGTGATTTCAATCGCATGATTAGCGCCTAGGATATTAAAACCCGCATCAAAAAAAGTAAGCCCAATCCATCCATTTTCGGTAGCATTCTTTTTTCCATAAGCAGAAATACTAAATGCCGTCCCTGGTGTAGTAGCTACATCTTGTCCAATTCCTCCTTCTCCTCCTAAAATTTGTAAGTATTTATTCCCTCCTACTTCTTGCTGAATGGCACTATTCCCTTTACTAATCCAGTCAGTCATATCGTTTTCAAAAGCTGGGTTTAATAATAATCCATTGCTACAAGTAAAACAATCAGGGTCATCCGAATCTACAGCACCATCTCCGTCATCATCTATATTATTGTTGCAAATTTCCGCAACCACAGCACTCACTGTCTCAAATTCCAAAGCCCAGCAATTGAAAGTTCCCCCATCTTCACTAGGATAGGTGTCTTCAATTCTTAATGTCCAATCGCCATTTACTTCTTTGCCATCAAAAATACTTAATGGATTCGCTGGTTTATAGTTTCCACTATTAGTTGGCGGACAGGTAGGAAAGTTAACTATTGTAGCTTCATCATCTAGGTTCAATAGCATATTATCTTCACTATTACATATCTGATTTATCACTATAACGGAAGTACCATCAGGGCCAGTTAGTGTAACTCTAAGATCATTAATCCAAGTATGTGTAATATCTAGGTTTTTGATATTAATATCTTCAATAGTCCCACTTTCAGGAATATTAAGTACAGATAGGATAACATGCGTACTAGAACCACTCCCAGGAATATTTTTGTTACAATCAGTTCCTACTCTTGTGATAGGAGCTGCTTCAATTGAAAATGATTGCTGAGCGCTGACAACTTCTAACTGTTTTACTAAAGATTCAACTTTACTAGTAAAAAAACCAGCAGTAATACTATTAGCCGCAAAAGTGGAATTAGTAATAAATAAGAAAAATAGGGAGAATAGGATTTGTTTTTGAAGATTAGTAGCAATGGGGTTTAAAAGGGTCGAATTGTTAGTTTTTGCAAATAACAAGCCTATGCTGTCCTTTGTATAAAGGTTATTTTGCATAATTTCTCTTTTTGACAAGTGCAAGTTTGAAAATGTTTGTTCGAAGGGGAGGAAATACTTAAGTATAATAGGAGGGAAAAAAAGGGAGATTTAAATAAAATACTACAAAATTTATGCCGCTTTAGAGAGAATTCTAATTAGGCTATTCATTACAAAACTATAAATGATAAAAAAATCCCTGCCTTATGGGGCAGGGATTTACAAAGTATTATAGAAAATATTACTTATCTAAAGCATTAATCTCTTGTGCCTCGTATTACCGTACTGCTAATTGGTAAACAAATACCAGTAGCGCAGTCAATTTGAATTAAATAATCTTCTATTTCTCCAGAAGTGGCTACTCCATAAGGCGTCATATTATCCTCCAAGCTCAATCGGAAACGTACACCAATATCTGTCATATTAGCTACATTTTCAGGTACGTTAATTGTTACATATCCAGGAAAAGCACTATCATTTGTATTGGTAACCATTTCATCTGCTCCACTAAATTTACCATCTGCATTCCAATCAATCCATCCTTCCAATTGAGCGGTCTGTCCAGTTCCATTAGTAATCGAAATTGGTAATCGAATAATTCCTCCTGGGACGATATTTAAGCTTGAAAAGAAAGTTAAACCATCTTCGTCATCTCCATCTACGTCTGTATCATCTCCATTCGCTTCTCCTGTCCCTTGACCATCTAGCTCACTATCTACTAAAAGTCCTAGTTTCAAATCTTGTCTGATATAATGCACTGGTCCACCATTGGCTAAGTTTGTCTGATAATCTCCTTGCAAAGTATCCGTCGTTGCATCAGGTAAATCACCAAAATCACAATTCGCAACATTAACAATAGCTTCATTGGTCAATTGAATAGCACACATAGAAGCAGTTGTTGTATCCGTTGCATAAATATTATAAGTCGTTGTAGCCGTTGGAGAGATTACGAAAGTAATGTCTCCTCCATTACCAGGTACGCCAGATGATCCCGCATCTACGCCTCCTATTCTTATTTTGTACTTGACACCTAGTTGTGTGTTACTTACTATAATTCTTGCTGTGCCTCCGTTACAGATAGTGGTGTCTGGGGTTATGGCTAGGGTCGTTGTTGGTAATGAATTTACCGTTACCACTACTGTTGCAGTATCTGCTACACATGAACCCGTCGCTGCATGAATGTAATCAAAGGTATATACACCTACCAAAGCACCGGCAAAATTAACTGCTGTAGAATCTGTTATCGTTACCCCTGAGGTTGAACCTGTTATTTCTTCCCAATTACCTCCTGCTTCTGCTGTGCCGCCTAGTAAACTCCATAAGTCCTTCGTGTTGCTATCTCCTTCACATAACTCTAAAACATTATCTACTCCT
>CALFWI010000389.1 GCA_937928615.1 uncultured Saprospiraceae bacterium
ATACACATGGGCAAAGTGAGGCAGCTTTTGCTCTGGCTTATCTATTAGGATTTAAACTCGCCCCTAGAATCTCAAAACTATCTGGGGTAGTTACAGGATACGTGTAAAAACTATCGGTGAAAAACGGGATTTTGTCATCAAAAAATGAACATCCCGTTTTCCGTGATTAAAAATGACTATATAAAGTCAAGTCCTCGCTGCTGTAGTGGGTCAGGTAAATCATCCATATCCAAAAGGAATCTTCCAAATCGTCTGAGGTGGCCAGTCATCATCGGACTCAATTTTTCAACCAACTCCCTGGTGACAGTTTCCCCTGCTGCGTTCATCTCATTTAGTACATCCGTTAAATCAATGACATTGTGAAGCATGACAATATTGGCAATTAAGTCAGCATATTTAATACGTTTTTCCATTTCTACAGGGTCGCCAGTAGTTAAAGTCTTGCCACCAAAAGTGACCCAATCAGAAAAATTATTGAAGCTCTCCACTTTAGTAGTAGATGCTTGAATATGTCTCTGCATGTCAGGGTCGCTGATATATTTGAGCAAGAAAATGGTACGAACCACCTGCCCTAAAGCTCGGAAGGCTTTATACAATTTGTTCTTTTTGCTCTTTACGCCTAGCCTTCTCAATAACATAGATGGTATTACTTTTCCTGCGTGAACCGATAAAGCCACTTGCATGATGTCTTTCCAATGTTTTTCGATTCTAGTAAAATCACCTTCATCTTTGAATAAGGATTCAATATGTTGATAGGTTGTAGATTTATCGGGTCGAACAAAAGTAACATCGTTCCAATTTCTCATTCTGGGCATTAGTTGGATACCCATTAGAAAAGATAAAGCAAAGACAGGTTCGCTTTGTGATTGGGTATCTCCAATAACCGTATCGGGCTGTAGCTCCGATTTGTTCTGTTGAAAACCATCTAAAATATGGATGGCCTCCCAAGTACCACAAGAGATAAAGCGAGTAATCAGGGCAATATACTTTCCAGATAAGTATTTGTAGGCAATACCACCATAAGCACCATATCGAATATGGCGTGAACCTAACATATTGTTTTCGATTAGCTCGATGTGTGTACCATCTACAATCATATCAGAGCCATCGCCCCAATAGTTGGTTAAATCCCAAGTGTTGTAGTTATTAATAATGTCTCTGATGGCAGCATCTATTTTTGGGGAGTCAATGTGTTGCTTATTAATACGCCGAAGTATTCTAGCAGTCAAAGTTCCCTGTGTATGCCGAACCGTTTGCTTCGCTCCCAAGTTACATCCAAAGCCGAAGATGGTGAAAATGTATTTATAAACATCATCTTTTAGTTTAGATGATGCACCTGACGGTGGACCAAAATGTCTAGTATAGGGAATCCAAGATTGCACTCTTTTGAGTAAGTCTATCAAATCTCTCTGTGGCATTCTCTTTTTGACCGTATCTACAAAATGTTGCAAGCCCTTGGGAAGCGGATTGGGCTTTTGTTTCTTTAGATGTGGGTCTCCATTTTCATCAATATAAAAATCAGTATTATCAGAATAAGATTCATCTGCATTTTTAGCAGCCTCTGCTAATTGTTGTTTTATTAATGCCACAAAATCAGCGGCATTACTTGGTAAACCAACTGTTTTACAATAATGCTCCAGTAATTTTTCACATTCCGACCAGGGAAGCAGTTGTTTTCGATAATCTGCATAATCTTCTGAACCACTTACATATAAATCTCCACTTCTAATGCCGTCAGCAATATAATAAAGCACCGCAATCTCTAACTCCCTCCGTTTTAAAACCTTGACCTCATTTTCCGTAGTTTCTACATAATTTAACCATCTATCAGACATAAAATCTAAGTCGATTTCATAAGGAACAGTTCGTTTTCGGCTACCTCGGTAAGAAAGAATAAAACCCAATGCTTCTACTAAATCATTTTCTTCTGTTCCTGAACGGATGTCCAATAATTCTACTAAATTCAATACCGCTGCCCGATTACTTTTAAAACACTTCCAGAGTAGGGGTAGGAAATTTTTATTGTGATAAGCGGCTATCTGTTGATATTGTTCTAATAAATAGATGGCTCCACCATGTGTTTCCATCAGCGTTCTGACCGAGTCACCTAGTTCATTATTTTGAGGCTTTTCAATAGTATATCCCAAAACTTGAGAAAATATGCCGAGCATTTGTTCCTCTATGACTCGGAAAAATTCTTGCAAGGCAGCTAACTTTTTCTCTGCATTCAGTCTGGTTCTCCTCATCCTCTTCAGGAACAGGTCTGTTAGTTGGTCTTTAGTATCAACCTGTCGCTGATGAATCAGGCAGACCAAAAATGTATATCTTTTGGCAGGGTTCATATCCAATAAATCTTGTGATTCTGCTTTGCTTGCCTCGGCAGCAAATTGATGAACTTTAGTTGGGTTGATAAGATTAAACAATTTGGAAGTATCAATAATCTGCCTTAACCACGCTAGTCGAACTGTCCAATCTCGTATCATGGTTAAGGTAGGCTTTTTAGGTTTTTCACATAGGCGAGTAAAATCTGTATCGATATCTCCTTCCAATACCTCAAGTAACCTATCTAAGGTTTTCCGTTGCTTGGGGTGTAGTGTAGCATTTAGTTTTTCGTATAATTCTAAATGCACCCTGTGTCGAATATGACTAACCAGTCTATCAAGGGTGCTGAAGGCTGGTAGTTCATATCTACGCTCAATGAGTTTTTCTATAGCTACATTAACTAAATCTGGTGGGTTACTCATAGAAAGGGCTGCTTTTTTAATAGTTGCCTTCACAATATTAACTGCTTCCTCCGTCCAAGGAAAAATACCTAAGTGGCCTCGAATCACCCTACGATAGCGATTAAAAGTACTCAGATTGTTATCATCTGGTTTAACTAATTCAAGGTCGACCTCTAAACCGAGACATCCAGCCAAGTAACGACGAAGTGATTTAGGTACCGAAGGGATGTGAGGTAGATAACCTAAATACTGATGAGATTTTAACATCGTCAGCAAAGTAAGTTTGAGTGCATCCTTTTTAGTATGCTTGCTGATAAACTGGAGTTCTACTTTGCTGGGTTGAAAATACTGTTCTAGCTCTTCCTCGCTATAAATCCTTTTGAAACGAGGATAGGCAGTTTTCGTAATTGAAATCATAGTACATTTATTTAAAAAAATGAAAAAATCGAATTTCGCATAACGGTCAGAGTGCGA
>CALFWI010000390.1 GCA_937928615.1 uncultured Saprospiraceae bacterium
TAATAAGATAACTTGTACTCCATCAATCCCCAATTCTCCATTAGCAAAATTACCATCATTATCTACATCCTCCCAGACTAAATTTCCTAAACTGATAGATGGAATAATCCCAAAATCAATACTTAGATTGGTATTATTATCTGTGTCGTCATCATTTGTTGGTTCGGTATTCTTCGTTAATTCAAAGACTTCCGACATGATTTTAGTCCCGATTTGCGTACCATCATCATCGTTATTCGCATTATCATTAGTCGTAGCCCCCGGTTCGTAACTAATAGGATTGCCTCCATTAATACCCGCACCATTTGAACTTATATATCCAGTTGGTAACCCTCCATTTACTTTTACATAATATTCGCCTTGTCCTACGAAGGTAAATAAATAATTACCCGCTAAATCCGTCGTATCTATTTTGACTTCTACGTCATCTCCTGTGCCTTTGGTGTTGTCTGCACCGACATTTAAAAGAATCACTTCTACACCAGCTACACCGGGTTCGCCACCATCTACGGAACCGTTATTATTCAAATCTTCCCAAACTAAGTTTCCTACTGAAAGTGTTTGGTACAATCCAAAATCCAATGCTAAATTGGTATTATTATTTATGTCTTCATCATCTGTTGGTTCGCTGTATAAACTTAACTGTACTAGTTCAGACATCACCATTGTTGCGCCCATCTGCGTACCATTATCGTCATTATTAACTGCCGTCAAGTCTTCATCTACACCAGGTTCAGCACTGCCTAATCCTGTAAATAGACCCGTTCCTTCTCCTGTAGCACTATGCATGCCTAGCGGAATCCCACTATTTAATTTGACATAATATTCGCCAGGCGCAAGGGTATCAAATAAATATTGACCGCCATTAGCCGTTATGATAGTATCTACACCAATATCATCTGCTGTGCCTTTCGTGTTATCTGCACCGACTTGGTATAAAATGACTTCTATGCCATCTATGCCTGATTCGCCATTATTTACGCCATTATTATCCACATCTTCCCAAACTAAATTTCCAATACTTAATAAAGGAATTAAACCAAAGTCTACTGATAAATTGGTATTATTATCCGTATCCTCATCGTTTGTTGGTTCGGTGTGTGTCACTAATTGGAAAGTATCACTCATAATCATTAACTCCCCATTTGCTATCATTTGTGTCCCATCATCGTCATTATTAGCGTTGTCATTTGTTGTTGCCCCTGGTTCAAAATTATTAGTTGTACTACCATCAAATCCAGTTCCTGTGGAACTATACATATTGGCGGGAATACCATCCTTTAATTTTACATAATAAGTGCCTGCTGTTAATAATTCAAATAAGTATTTTCCTGCATTATCTGTTGTATCTTTTTTAATTTCAATATCATCTGACGTTCCTTTTAAATGGTCTGTACCGATTTCGTATAAAATGACTTCTACATCAGCGATTCCATTTTCATTACCGTCTGCCATCCCATCATTATCCGCATCTGTCCAAACCAAATTACCGACACTCATCGTCTGTAAAATGCCAAAATCAACTGCTAGATTGGTATTCGCATCTGTATCGCCATCATTAATCGGTTCTTCTTCTAGACTTAATAAGACCACATCACTCATAATCATATTGGTCCCACTCATCAAGGTGCCATTGTCATCATTATTGGCTTGATTCGCATTGGCATTAATGCCTGGCTCATAACTACCGCTTCCATTAATAATTGGTAAAACTTCGCCCGTAGAACTAATCATACCCGCAGGAAGGTTATTTAATTTGACAAAATATTCGCCCGGTAATAAATTATCAAATTGGTAGGCGCCACCATTTGCCGTCAACATGGTGTCTATTCCAATATCATCTGCCGTCCCTTTTAGGTTATCATCCCCTTTTTGGGCTAAAATGACTTCTATGCCATCTACACCTGATTCATCAATACTGAATAAGCCATCGTTATTATCATCTCCCCAAACCAAGTTTCCAATACTTAAGGTATTGATAAAACCAAAATCAACGGATAAATTGGTATTACTATCTTCATCTTCATCGTTTGTTGGCTCTGATAATTTAGCTAAATGAAGGGTATCACTCATTGCCATGATACTACCATTGCTTATCATTTGCGTGCCATCATCGTCATTATTTGCATTATCATCTGTCTTTGGACCAGGTTCGTAATTTGCTGCGCCACTACCATTTGTCCCTGTTCCTGTAGCACTAAGCATATCGGCAGGAATGCCACTATTTACTTTTACATAATAGGTACCCGCTGATAAAGTATCAAAAAGGTATAATCCGCTGGCACCTGTCGTATCTCTCGCTAATTCTTCATCATCATTTCCTCCTTTTACGCCATCATTTCCTACGGTGTATAAAATTAGCTCTACATCCTCTATTCCTGATTCACTACCATCTTTCTGTCCGTTATTGTTTTTATCTTCCCAAACTAAATTCCCAATAGATAAAGGTACAAACAGTCCAAAATCTACGGCTAAATTACTCGTTGAGTCGGTATCCCCGTCATTAATAGGTTCTTCGCTTAGGCTGACTAATATCAATTCTGACATAATCATATTGCCCATTTGTGTTCCATTGTCATCATTATTTAAATCATCTGTATCTGGGTCTATTGCTGGTTCAGTATCTAAACTTGCATTATTCTTAGCCGTCGAACTTATCATTCCTGTAGGAATGCCGCTATTTAATTTGACAAAGTATTCTCCTGGATAAAGACTATCAAATAGATATTGTCCGCCATTGCTTGTAATAACGGTATCAATACCTACATCATCTCCAGTAGATTTCATATTATCTACACCCACTTGGTATAAAATGACTTCTACACCATCAACACCTACTTCTCCATTATTATTTAATCCATCATTATTTTCATCCTCCCAAACTAGATTACCAATGCTTAATAGATTGATTAAACCAAAGTCTACCGTCAGGTTGGTGAAATTATTGGTATCTCCATCAGTGATTGATTCTAAAGTATCTCTTAATTGGACGGTATCACTCATAATCGTTAAAATACCTGCATGGAGCATTTCCGTTCCGTCGTCATTATCATTAATATCATTATTGGTCATTGCTCCTGGTTCATAGTCCGCTGTATTTGTGCCAACTGAACCAGTTCCTGTGGCACTTACCATTCCTGTTGGAATGCCACTATTTATTTTCACATAATAAGTGCCTTCCAATAAACCTTTAAATTCGTAATTACCCGTTCCATTCGTTTGAATAGTATCCACTGCTACATCATCGTTTCCTTTTGCTCCGTCTGCCCCTACATTGAATAAAATCAATTCTACATTTTCCACACCTGCTTCGCCTCCATCTACTAAACCGTTATTATTGGCATCTTCCCAAACTAAATTACCTAAAGTTAAAGTTGGGGCTAAACCAAAATCTAATGTATGATTAATTGACCCTTTATCTCCTGTAGTCACCGTGATAAAAGGCGCTTCTGTAAATCCACAACCTGTACCAGTAGTCGCATCTGAATCGATATTATCCTTGCTACCAGCATCGGTTAAGGTTAATTTATAAATTTCATTATTTAAAGCAATGGTCGATTTATTCGTATCCCATTCGTTTTCTGCTCCTAAGACTACATAATAATCGGTAAATGTTCCTAAACCTGTGAAATTAGTAGTTGCCGTTCCATTGGCATTTACTCCTGAGGTATCTACATTGGTTTGGTTAAAAACATAATATCCATTGGCATCGGTTACATCAACGCCAACTAACCTACAATTACTGTCATATAATCTAATGGTCATATTAGAAACGCCTGCTTCACAAGCATCTTGGATGCCATTTGCATTTTGGTCTATCCAAACATAATTTCCTATTTCTTGGGGTAATGGGTCGCAACCACTATACACCATTACATCTCCACCAACTCCTTTGATATCGTCAATACCTCCACCATCTCCATCATAAATGGGTAAGTATGGAATAGCTGCAGCAGGTCGTAAAATATATTCAGAAGAATTATTCCCTGTGGTGGTATAAGTATTTGGAAAAGCGAATAATCCGTGCGGGCCATCTTCTACTCGAATATCTCCATTGGACCAAATATGATAGTAAGTACCATCTTTTTTATCCCAAACACCAGCACCACCATAGCCATCATCAGGACCAATCTTATCACCTCTATAATGAATCCTAGGATTGTCTGCTACGTCATTGAATAAACCATCTCCATCCGCAGCTTCTAAGATGTAAAAAGTACCACCGTGGTTGTGTGAAGTATAGTAACTATTTTTACAGCCTGTTCGAATACCCGCTACTAATAAGCCATCAGGTGTGAATTGTAAATCTGCTATTGCTACCCAATTGCCACCTACAAAACCGCCTCCAATGTTTCCATTCCCAGGAAGCGTTCGCTGGAAAATTTCTGAACCTGTAAAATCTCCATTAGCATCTAAAGCAACTGCATATAGTTCTGGATTCAAGTCTCGATTATGGGTACCAAAAAACAGTCGAGTGAAGTCAGGACTCACAGCAAGACCATAAGGCTTTTTGTCGGTACTAATTCCAGCACTACCATTATCCGTCAAAAATGGGTCAAAAGTGCTTAAAATATTTCCATCTAAGTCCAATCTATAGATTTTTCCATCCTCAAAGTTGGAAGCAAATAGTTGATTATTTAAAGTATCATAGGTGATATTTCCCAAAGCTGGGCCAGTCGTTCTATTTTCTGTTTCTCCTCCTTCACAATTTAAATTCACCACTGAAGTTGCCTGTTGTGGTAATTGGGCAAAAACAGTTGCTTGACCTGTATAAGCATCAATTTTATAAATGGTTCCAGCTGCCCCTAAATCGTCGATACCTCCACCAATAGCACCAAATTTAATGGCTGAACCAATGCCTAAGTAGCCAAATCCCGCGCCATAATGGGTAGAAGCAGAAGCATAAATATTTCGGTCTTCATCATGGGTAATCCCCCAAATATTACCAATAGAATCTACATGCCAAGAAGGGTGATGCCAAGAAGAAGGATTTGTTAGTGGTCGGTCATTGGCAAAGGCTAAATCTTTTATATCAAAAACACCGAAAGTAAATCGCTCACTTGGGTCTAAAGAAAGTAAAGTACCACAAGAAGCGAAAGCCATTCCTGGACCAAATATTTTCCCACTTGTTCCAACTTCTCCTAAAGTGTATTCCCCATAATAACAATCATCCAAATCAAATAAACCTAAGTTGACACAATCGCCTACTTGGGCAAATTGAACTTC
>CALFWI010000391.1 GCA_937928615.1 uncultured Saprospiraceae bacterium
TTTTCTGAATAATATTTACGTTGCAATTCTTCCCAAAATCGTTGGAGATTGGGTGGTAAAGGCCTACCGATATTAGGTAATTGTTCGTTGTTTGTATGTTTGGTTTTTCTAGTCATACCTGCTATTTACGAAGGAATCGCTAAAAAGGATAATTTTTTAGATGGAAACAAGTAGGAATTCGATGGCTTTTTAATTCTTAGCAACTTGGTCTAAAGGTGCTGTCTTTTTTTCATACTTCTTCACTAACTCCTTAAAGCGTTTTTTATTTAGAAATCGTTGGTAAGGGGCATCTTCTATTAACACCTTCGCAGATATCCCACGTTTAAAAGCTTTCTCCAAAGCTTCGTAAAATGCTTCATCCTTGCCCATGAGGCTATATGTTTCTGCCAATGAGGTATAAGGTAATGGATTGTTAGGATTAACACTTATACTCTTTTTAGCTAAAGTTTCTGCCTGTTTATATTTTCCAATAAAATAACTAGCCATCGCCAAACTATTTAAACTGGTCTGTTTATGGTATAATCTATCTCCTCTAGCATCATCTGGAATTGCACTAATTGCACCTAAATAATCTAGTGCTTCTTTATATTTTTTGTCATAAAAAAGTATATTAATCTTAATCATGTTTCCCAAAGAATTATTGGGGTCAATTTCTAGCGCTTTATCCACATATTCCATCATTTTATCATTTTCCCCCATCGCCATATAGGCGCCTGCTAAGGAAATATATTTTTCTATCCCATCTGGTGTGATTTCTGCGCCTTTCTGATATAAAAATGTTGCCCCTGCGGTATCTTTTAGATATTGCCATAGATATTCTGCTTTGTTGGCATATCCCCATATTTTATCAGGCATGACCTCAATTGTTTTGTCATAGGCCGCTAATGCTTTTTCTTCATCCTCTAAATACTTGTAACATTGTGCTAAACCATTCCATCCGCTGTAACTTTTTGCATCTATCTCAATCATTTGTTCAAAATACATCGTTGCTTCTCCATATTCCCTTTTAGAAATGTAAGCCCAGGCTAGACCAGAAAGTGGATTGCGAAAATTAGGATTAATCGCTCTTGCTTTCTTCCATTTTTCAATGGCTTCTTCTCGTTTGCCTTGTTTATTACATAAATTCCCCCAAGCTAAATAAGCCCATTCTGTATCTTTCTTTTTTTCTAATAAATAGACAATTAATTGTAATGCTTTGTGATATTCTTTCTTTTGATAATGATAAACAGCCAAACGATAAGGATCGGTATTCTTTAAAATGGTTTTAGCTGCTTCTTCTAATAAAAAATCTAATGCCTCATCTGCATTCTCTTCGTACGCTATACTATGATTTTCCGTATCATAGCCACTCATCCTAATTGTCAATTCCATTCTATTATTTAAATCCGTTAATTCGCCTGTAATAATTTTATTCTTTCGCCCTAATAGGCTTTTTAAATGATAAGTTACCGTGTTTAGAGATAAACCAAACCCCATTACTCCTACTTCCAAATCAGGTTCTAATTCTGCTTCAAAGGCATATTCATCTTCTTTGGAACTCGCAATATGTTCTTTAAGTCCAACTACTCTATCTTGTACCTTTCGAGATAAAACCACGCCATTATATCCCTTGTCCTCAAAATCGCCAGGTACTTGAAAAGCTTGTATTAAATAATCGTCATTGCTCAGCCCTTTATAAACCATCGTAAAGACTGCTAGGACTAAAATAGCAATGAAGAGTCGCCCTACTACTGTAAAAATGGAGCTTGTCCAGTTCTCTATATTCGTTCGGATTTTATCAGCTTTGCTTTGATTCATTTTCTCTTTTTTAGTGCTATTGATTATTCATCCATCTAATTTGTTAGGAGCAAGATAAGGAAAAATTTAGTTTGTCTTTTGCGTTTTTGATAAAAAGATGAAATCATAGCTTAGGCATTCCTGCGAGAGCAGCATTATACTCGGACGAGTTACGGTAAATTCATCTGTGGTATTAGAAATTCGTGGGGGAATCAAAATTCGTGGGGGAATTTGGACTATACATTACTCGGATAAAAATGTCCAAGCTATGGTCGCCCTAAATTGAATGTGCGGGAATAATTTCATCCAATTTCCTACTAGAATTATCGAAAAAAGTAACAAACCTATTAACAAAACGAATATATTGTGGACACGATAACTTAAAACCACTTAATATGACAACGAATCCAAAAGCAACCAAGAAAACTGCTTCCATTGCTGACCAATTTACCCACCAAAAATCACCCAATCATTTTGAACGGGATACACACATTCACGTCCAAGGCTTAGAAATTTACAAAGTTCATGTCTTAGCTGGCGAAACGGCGGAGAAAGACATTATTGTAGTCGAATATAAAGACAGTCCCAACCTTAGTTTTTATGATGCAGAAGGACAACTGGTTGATGTTGACCATTATTTGCCCGATGAATATAAGACCGCAGATATGTCTGGGGCGGATGCGGTGATTAGTAATTTGCGGGGTTTGGATATCAATAAGGCAAAAAACAATGGCGATTTCAAAGCATTATTGGAAGCCACTTTTATCGTTGGACAAAATGACTTGGCACTTGGTTTAAAAAGTAAATTTGGCTTGGAAACAACGACTGCCATTGCGAAAGCTTTTTATGCCCAATTTAATATCAATTCAACTGGGGATATACAAAAACAAATTCGACCTCAATTTAGCAATTTCTATCACTTCTTAGAAAGTTATACCTTAGTTCAACAAAAACTACAGTCTGGTTATGCGCACATTACGCCACAGGATAATTTAATCATTACGCCATTGAATAAAAGAAGTGGTGTAGCCGTTATTTTGGAAACGAAAGATGCAGAAAACAAGCTTTTACCACCTAATAAATGGACGATTACCCGAACCCATGATGTAGCCACTTTTGAACAAGCATTAGTTTTTCGTTCAGAAGACATCAAATCCTTTTTTGATACTACGGGCGATACCGAAGTGCGAACGACGGACCGCTATAAATTATACCATACTTTAGGCGAAATTGCCATTGACAGTTTATTGGATAATACCGATAATATGTTGAAAGTATCGTTGGTCAATGATTGTTTCCAAGTCTTGCATTCGGATAGCAATATTATTGTGGCGTTGAGCAATGAGCAGGAAATGACGATTATTAATACGCATCGCTCTATTGTGCCGCATAAATGGCCAAAAAAAGTGGTCTTGGCAGAAGCTATGCAATGGATGCGGGTAGATGAAAATTTATGTACTGCTTTTGTGCAGAATTTAAATGGAGAAGTGATTGTTTTGGATATTACCAATGACCACCCAACCGAAGTAACCCGTTTTGGTGCTTATGCACCAGGCTATGATTTAGACCAAGCGGGTGATTTATTGGTGAAAGAGTTGAGCGAAAATAAGTTGGTTAAAATAGATACGAATGTGATTGAATTGGAGATTCCGTATGAACAACGGAATTTAGCGACGGTTTTAGGTAATTTATCTCATTTGTTTAAAGGGCAAAGCTTATTTACGCAAAAAGTATTTGCTAGGATTGTCACCGAAGAAAAAAACAAACGAGCAAAAAAACGCTTATTACCGAAAGCTTTTGAAGGGGCTAAATATGATTTTGAATCTAATGTCGAACATAAATTAGTCGAAGCGGGCAATAGTTATGAAGAACTATTAAAAATTCAAAACCAGATTGCCATTGCTCGCCAGAATATTGCAGAAGAATTAAGTACGGCAGCTGAAAAAGAAGGCGTCTTTTTAGTAGGACAACGGTTGCAATCGACGATTAATACGATTATTGGCCCTGCTGAAAAGCGGGTGCGAAATTTAGTAGAAGAATCACGTGCCGCCATTATTTTAGGAGAAACAAAGGCGTTTCAACTAAAGATTCAACGAATGACCGACCCCGATGGTTATCGAGAAGTCTTAAATACCGTCCGACAATTCAATGAGGAATTATTGGGGATGTTGGCCGAAAATCGGGATACGGTTTTTACCGAATTCAAAATCATTCAAGAAGAATTAGACCATACTTTTTCGGAGCAAATTGCGAAAGATGGAACGGCTTTACAAGCATTTATTACAGGCGAAATCAAGCAGATTGAAACCGCTATTAATAATACGCACGACCCAAGGCAATTGGAGATTCTCATTAGTACACATCCTGCTGCGTTGGAATTGATGTCTTTATTAAAACAGCCTTTCATTTTACAGAATATTGCCAAAGAAAGAAGTCTTTCTCCTGCGGGGATTCAAAAGCGACTATACGAAGCCGTTGCCCAAAGAAAAGCGGAACTAAGAGCTGAAATTGAGAAAAAAGAAGCAGAAAAGAATGC
>CALFWI010000392.1 GCA_937928615.1 uncultured Saprospiraceae bacterium
AGTTTTTATGTCTTTGTTTAACCTATGAATAGGGTATAACTTGCCATCAGTATTTATAAACGGTAGCGATTGGTTTATAAGTAAACATCACCCTAAAATTCATACATTATGACCGACTACCCTAATGTATCTTTACGTGGAATAACCGAAACCATTTTCGTTAATCCAAGAGAAATTATATATGCCTTGGCAGATAGGCAATTATACCATCATTCATTTAACAAATAATCGTACCGTTAAAATACTCCGCAAACTCAAACAAGTTGACCAACTACTACCCAACAAAAACTTCATACGCATTCACCGTTCTCATTTGATTAATCTCGAACATCTTAAAAGGTATGATAAAAGAGAATCGATCGTCATGAGTAATGGAAAAAAACTATCTGTTTCAAGATCGTGTAAAGGGCGCTTTTCGCAAAAATTTATTCGATTGTAATTAATAATTGTCAAATCCATTTTTTAATACGATTTTCTGAAACCCCAGAAAACAATGCTCAACGGTTAGTAGCCGTTGAGCCATTTTGGATAACTGCATTTAACAACACACCAACTAACTAAATACGCTTATTTAAAAACGATAACTTTCTTTTTGAGGTTTTTGTAAAAGCAAAGAGATAACCTACCAGAAAGAAACGGATTATCATTGCTTGTTTGGGAACAGTCGTACACAAAATAAATCATAGATAGACTGATCTATTAGCCCTTAATTATCCTCAATTATTCTTGTGTCATTCAGTAGCAAAAAAAAGAGCGATGATTTATACAAATCACCGCTCTTTTTCCTTATTAAAAAGCGTTTATCAATAAAGCCGATTCACCAAAAACTTACCAGCCGAAACGGGGCGTCTAGGTAGTTTTAATTGATAGTAGTACAAGCCATTTTGATATTCCTGCACATCTAAACGAACGGTTTCTCTACTTTGACCATCAATCGTTTGCGTGTGCACAATTTGTCCAAAAGTATTAACGACTTGAAGCGAACCTGTTTCTTTTGCTTCATTTTTTATGCGAATAAAAAACTCCGTTTGTGCAGGATTCGGATAAGCCGCTATTTGAATTGGAGTGGTCTCTCTAATCGTAGCGGTATTAGTAATGCTTATTGGTTCTTCACAAAGTACATTATAGGCGCCGTCTAAAACTTGAACGATGTAAAAACCAGTTGGAATATTACTAGCTGTGATGGTACTGCCACATTCCCAAGTACAAGCAAAAACTTCCTTATAGCCAGTATTTAAGACTTTCATGTGGTAATTTTTAGTGACGTCACCCACTAATTTTACAGTTCCATCTTTATAAGTTACCATCGCATCTCCACAAGCTAATAGGCCGTTTTCTGGTTCAGATTCAGGTTCACCTATAGCTGCTAAAGTAATCGCTTGTTCACAAATTCGATTCCAATTCGCATCATAAATTTTGACTAAGTAATCTCCATTAGGTAAATAGGCGGTTTGTTGACTACCACAGTTTTCAGAACAATCAAATATTTCGTGATACTCCTTATTGACATCGTGAATTTTGAAGAAATAGGAGGCGTCAGGATTGCCTTCCATCTTGATTTTTTCGGCATCATAAGTAATGGTAATTGGTCCACATTCAATAGTGGTGACTGGACATTTACCTTCCGTCCAAGATTTTAAGCCTAGCGATTGAGCAATACATTCATTATCGTAAGTTCGACTATCGCAAGCACAAACGGGTTCGTATACGTCATCGCAAGGCGCACCAGGCGTTGGTAAGCCTTGACAATCATCTTCGCAATCTTCTGCTAAAATAGTTTGAATTTTTATGGCTTCTTCAAAGAAATTGCCACAAGGTAAGCCTGTTTGGTCGCCGCCCATTTCACAGAAAGTATTACCATCTAGTGCGCAAGAGACAACCGTTGTTTTAGCATCGGGGCAATTGAAAAAGTCGCCTAATTGCACCAAATAATTTTTGCCTTGATAACTATAAATGGCAATCTCTGTAATACAATTTGCACATAAATCTGGCGCAAAATCAATGACACTCAATAAATCACATTCTAAATCAGTAAAACATTCACCTTTTGCTGCTATTTCAACCCCTGCACATTCGGCTTCACATTCATTCCCATAAGTTCTACCATCGACCCCACAAACAGGATCGTAGTTTTCTGGGCAAACACAATTTATTTGGCAAGGGCCATCCGTGAAAGATAAAATACCATTTTGAGTAGCGGTGCATTCATTTTGGTAAGTCTCCCCATCACAACCACAAACGGGTTTGAATTCCCCATCACATCTAATTTCAGGAATTGGCGGGCCGAAACAATCATCTTGGTCGAGGCAAGAGCCTTCTGTCCAAGATTTGACGCCTGCAGCTTCTGCTTCACAAGCATTGCCATAAGTAATGCCATTGCAACCACAAACAAGGTCAAGCCCTAGTGGACAAAGTAATTCTGGTTTAGGTTCGCCTAGGCATTCTTCGCAGCTCCCATCGAAAGCAACTTCCACGCCTGCACAAGCTGCTTGACAAGCATTGCCATAAGTTTTGCCATCCACTCCACAAACAGGTAAGGCCACCGTTGGACAAATACAAGGACATTCGCCTTCTGCTAAAATATCGACGCCCGCACAATCTGCTTCACAACGGTTGCCATAAGTTTTTCCATCTGCGCCACAAACAGGGGCATATTCTAGTGTACAAATACAAGGCGTACAATCGTCTTTTAAAATCGTTTCTATTTTTTCTGCTCTACTAAAAAAATCGCCGCAAGTACTCGGTAATTCTCCACCGCCATCATTGCAAAATTCTTCACCTGTATCACAATCGACCACTCGATTCGGTACATCTGCGCAGATGATATGATCGCCAATATAGACTAAAAAACTTTTGCCAGCTAATTCATAAACCGCAATTTCTGACAAACATTGACTACATAAATCGGTATTAAAAGTAATGCGAGCCAATAAGTCACAAGTAGTTACAGGCGCACATTCTCCTTCTGCAATAATATCAACACCTGCACAATCTGCCACGCAACGGTTGCTGTAGGTTTTGCCATCCACTCCACAAACGGGCGCATATTCTGCATCACAGACACAAGGTTGACATTCGCCTTCACTAGCTATTTCAACGCCTACACAAGCTGCTTCGCACTCGTTTCCATAAGTTTTGCCATCGACTCCACAAACGGGGGCATAAATCTCTGGGCAAATACAATTGCCACAATCTTGTTGAACAATAGTTTCCACTTTTTCAGCTTTATCCAGAAAGCCATCACAAGTAGCACCGATAAATCCACCAATAACACAAAATTCATTCCCCGTATCACAGTCAAGGACGGTTGTCTGTCCATCTGCCAATAAGACATTATCTGCTAAATACACCAAATAACTTTGACCATTTAATTCGTAAACGGCAATTTCTGTTAACCCTTGTTCGCATAAATTGGTGGGGAGTATAATGCGAGCTAATAAATCACAAGTAGTTACAGGGGCACATTCGCCTTCTGCAATAATATCCACGCCTGCACAATCTGCCATGCAACGATTACTGTAGGTTTTGCCATCTATTCCACAAACAGGCATAAAAACGAGCGGACAAAAACAACCACCGAGGGTGACATCAAAAGTCATTTCACAGCGTCCATTCCAATCCGCATCAAATAATTGGACTTGGACATGATAGTCACCTGCATTTAAGTTCGCCACTTCGATTTCAGTGCCACAATTATCATTACACTCATAGATGGATGACCAATTGGCATCAAAAATTTTAATAATCGCTTTGGGAGCAGTAATCTTACTGACTTGAATAGCGGTATTGGTACTAGTGATGGCTAAATCATCGCATTCCGTAGCAAAGGAAAACGACCAAGAAAGCGCTAAACATAAAAGGGTTGAAAATAATGTTTTTAAAGGCATAATTCGGTTTTGATGAAACAGTTGAGCTTATTATTTTTTAGTTTGTTGATTAATGAAGGGGTACTATTCGTATAGAAAAGGGGGATTGCCCAAATGGTTGGGTTGCGTTTGGAAATTTATTAGAAATATAAGTGGATAGTAAAGTAGTGTAATGGTCAAAAATTATATAAAAATAATGAAAAAGGGTAATAATTGCTAGTATTAGCAATGATTCCTTGCTAAAACTTTTAATTTTGAGCTAATTAATTATTCAAACCAGAATTTTTTTAATCATGAAAGCGAGTTTCCTAATTGTTTTTTTGAGCTGTTGTTTGACTAGCATTTTGGCTCAATCCGAAGTAATTCATTTAAAAAACCCTTCGTTTGAAGATTACCCGATGGCTGAGCGGGTACCAGAAGGCTGGAGAGATTGTGGTTTTGCAGGAGAAACTGCTCCAGATACCCACCCAAGTGGAGCTTTTACTGTAGACATTTATCCATCCGAGGGGAAGACCTATTTGGGGATGGCGGCTAGAGACAATAGTACTTACGAGAGTGTTGGGCAAAAATTAGAAATGCCATTAGTTGGTGGACAATGTTATACTTTTAAATTGAGTCTTTGCCAATCGCCATTTTATTTAAGCGTTAGTAGATTAACAGGGAGGCGTATCAACTATGATCAGCCCGTTAAACTAGTGGTATTGGGAGGGAATGATTTTTGTGAACAATCAGAAATTCTAGCGGAAACAAGATTAATTAACCATGAGGAATGGAAGGCTTATTTTATACAGTTTAAACCTTCAGCAAATTATAGCCATATCCTACTTGCTGCTTATTATGAAGAATCATTGGAAAACGCCTATAATGGCAATCTTTTGGTTGATAATGCTTCTGCTATCGTTCCTATCCCTTGTGACAGCGTCCTTCATTGGTCGAGTAAAAAATTTGCTACTATTTTAAAAAAGGCAGGCAGGAAAAAGGTTAACATAACAAAAGAAGATATTGATGAATCTAGGAAACCAATAGCGATTGTTGACAAAGAAATTGATTTGTCTTTTATGCCTCCTATTTATTATAACACGAGCTTAAGTGACGCTGAAAAAGAAGTAGCTTTGAACAAAATTCTTTTTTTTGTAGAAAATAATACCGCTACAAAAGCTGCTATTATTATTCAAGAACCAACACGAAAAGAGCAAAGATTACAAAAAGAATTATTGATTAAAAAACTAACGGATATAGGTGTTCCTAAAGGGAGATATTATATCAATATGCACAAAAAATAAAAAAATCATGCTCAAAAAGATAGCATTCCTCTACTTTTTCCAATGCACTATTTTATTCATTGGTTTCAGTCAAACCGATACTATTTTCTTGAAAAATCCCTCTTTTGAAGGCATTCCTCGCACAGGTTTAATGCCGAAAGGGTGGACCAACTGTAATGAAAATCCAGAAAAACTACCCGACGTTCATCCCAGTGGCGTGCACGGGGTCAACAAGCGAGCGGTTCATGGCGATACTTATATGGCCTTGTTGACAGCCGAAAATGGGGAAGTAGAAAGAATAAGTCAGGAGTTGACAAGCCCATTAAAAGCCGAACAATGTTATTTTTTTAAACTAAGCCTTTGTCGGACGAGTCAATATAAAAGTATGACTAGGATACTGGTGGAAGCAAAGGACTATAGTACGCCCATTAAATTAACCATTTGGGGAAGTAATGATGCTTGTCAAAAAGCAGAAAAACTAGCAGAAAGTAATCCCGTTTACAATACCAATTGGTTGGATTTTGTTTTTACTTTTCAACCGAAAAAGGCGTATAAATATTTAATGCTAGAAGCAGGTTCAGATGAGGGGGTATTATCAACCACCAATGGTCATGTTTTAATAGATAATGCTACGCCAATTACGCCTTTGTCCTGCGATAGCCTAGAACAATGGTCGATTAATGACCCGAATAATTTATATGGGAATTTTCAAAATTCACAAAATCTAATTCTACATGACGAAGCGCTACGAGCAGACCCTAAGGGGGGGCGAGCTATTTATTATAATCAAGCTTTAAGTGCAGCGGAGCAAACGTCAGCGATACAAGCCATTCAATTATTTGCCAAAAGGTATCCGAAAAGAAAAGCGAATGTGATTATTGAAGAAGCGACTAAGAAAGCAGGAAAAATATCTAAAAAAGCATTGGTCAATGCATTGAATGAATTGGGCGTTGCTGGGGCTGCTTATACGATTAGTGTTTATCGGGGGTAGTTATGTTAATTGTTAAATTGTTTTATTGTTAGATGGTTGCTTCATACGACAGCCCACGTAACAATAAAACAATTTAGCAATTTAACAATTTAACTTACCACAAACCCCAAAGTACTAATATCTTCCCAAAACAACGGATAAGATTTATCCACCACTTTAGGTTCCTCGATATTAATTTGACCTAATTGGGCTAATGGGGCAAAAGCCATAGCCATTCGATGGTCTTCATAAGTCGGAAAAGTGGGATTGTTGACCACTGCTTTCCCTTCTATCATAAAATATTCTTTATCAGATTTGGGCGAGAATCGCTTAGGTAAGGCAGATAAAAAGACTTGCATTTTAGCCAACTCATTTTGTAGGGCAGCAATTCTATCTGTTTCCTTAATTCGCAATGTCTTTAATCCCGTAAACAAACCTTGTACGCCTAAACCGCCACAAATTACTGCAATAGTTTGCGCTAAATCAGGGCATTTGATAAAATCCCATTCAAAGACTGGTGGTAAATCCGCATCCGTTTTAGTTAAATGCACGCCCGTTTCGTTGAACGTAGATTGAATGCCAAATTGTGCCATCATTTCTACCAAAACGGAATCTCCTTGCACACTGTCTTCAAATAAACCATCTAATTGTAAATCAACTTCTTTCGCAAAAGCAGCGATGGCATAATAATAAGAAGCACCAGACCAATCTGCCTCCACGGTAAATGGTCTTGGTTGGTATTTTTGGTGGGCAACTTTAATGGTATTGCCATCCCATTGGTGTAATACACTAAAATGAGCCATTAAATTTAAGGTCATTTCAATATAAGGACGAGAAACAATTTCTCCATCTAAAATCAATTCCAACCCATTCGGTAGGGTAGGAGCAATCATCAATAAAGCGGAGATGTATTGGCTACTCGTACCCGCAGAAATGGTGACTTGATTGGAATGTCCGTGCCGATAGCTATCGGCATCAAGCGCGTGGATTTTTAGCGGTGGATATCCTTCTTTTTCTAAATAATCTATGTTCGCCCCTAATTTGCGTAAAGCATCTACTAAAACACCAATTGGCCGTTGTTTCATTCGTTCCGTACCCGTTAATACTTGGGTCCCTGGTTGCATAGACAAGTAGGCAGTCATAAAACGAAAGGTCGTTCCTGCTGCGCCTGCATCTCTGACATCCGAATGGCTTTTCAATAAACCATCCATCAAAATGGTATCTTTTGAATTAGATAATTTATGAATCGGAAAATCTTCGGCACATAAAGCTCGAATAATTAAAGCCCGATTGGCGATACTTTTAGAACCATTTAGAGTGATACTTCCTTTGGCAGATTGATTACTTTTACTAACGGTCGCTATGGTCATATTTTCTTACCTTTCGTAATTATATAAAGCAGACCTCCAAGTTTTTGAAAAACTTGGAGGTCTGCAAACATTTTCAATTGAAGGCGCAAATATCCTAAATTTCTATAGAATTCTTTACTTTTTTACAAACAAAAGGAATTTTTAAAGCAGATAGTTCCTGAAGGTTGACAAAAAATGCTTGAACCAAGTTGTTTATTTGATTGTTAACTCGACCATGTTCCAGTCATTCTGTACAACTAATGCTTCGAAGGTCTTGTTAATTGCATTATTTCTTTTGCTTTTCATCCATCCTTGGTGCATTGCCCAAACAGATGATTGTATGGCAGCCCCTGAATTAATAGTGGT
>CALFWI010000393.1 GCA_937928615.1 uncultured Saprospiraceae bacterium
CGAGAATAGATGCTTGCTTAGCGCTCATTTTCTTTTCGATAAAAATCTGCATAATTTTTTTCTATTTTATTTAACGCTTCTTTGTTATATACTGCTTTGTAACAGATTTCATTCTCTATCCAAAATCGAAAAATAAATTCCTTAAAATTACTGGAACAAATGTATCCAATTTCGGCATCATTTTCTCTGAACATTTCATATCCTTCTTCTGTATGTCCATATAAATTTCCTGATGTTACGACAAAGTTATTTCCATTCTTATCTAAACATAAATACCAAAATCCACAATATTGAGAATCTGATAAAAAATGAATAAAATGTAATCCGTTCGTATTTGGGATTTCTTCAATGGTATCCCCCAACTCAAAATAGCAATCTGTATTTGACCTAATTCTTCTGATTAATTCAATGTCATTCAAGAAAACATTAAAACTATTTGGAATTATTAAACCTTTATTTTCCGCTTCTTTATTAAGGCTTACTAATTGGTCTTTAAAGTCATATTCTTTATCATTATCACTGACCCATTCTGGATAAGGTTTCATCCAATTAAATCCATCATCTAATTCAATTTGGATTGGAGGTAATTTATTGTAATCGAAAAGAAAATAGGTCCCCGATTCTTCAACATCTCTAATTCCTCTTATTCTCGTAAAAAGCCAACCTTTTTTTAGTTGATTTTCGTCCATCGTTTATTTTTCTTTTTTAAGGAGCGTTAACCATTCTATATAAACACCAATAAAACTAGCTAAAAGTAATCACAAAAAAGTTAAATCCCTTTACTATTCGATAAATAGCCCTAAAAAATCTACACAATCCCATCAAACAGTTAATTAATAATTAAAATAGTGATATTATTTACAATTATTTCTAAAATAGGTCCAAAATCAACAATTAAAACACAAATAACTGGTTATCAAATACTTAAGTAAAACAATCAACGATTTAAATTTAATCAAAACAGTTGCAAAATGTTAAAATTTAAAATAAATTTAACTTTTTTGATAAAATATTTGGTTTTTATTATCAAAATAAATACATTTGTATCATCAAACAACGAAATAGTTACAAAAAATAATTATAACGATGCTGCAACACCTAATAAGTCTAATCAAAAAAGTAGTCCATAATACAGAAGTAGTACCTGTTTCTCCTAATCCTAGTACTCCTAAAACAACTACATTAAAAGGTAATACTACGAGAAAAAAAGCAGTAATCAATAAAACCAAAAGAATCAATGCCGTCTTAGGAAAATTATATTTATTTGCCAACGGCACACCACCACAAAATTGGTCCCCTTCTCGATTTTTATATAAAGTAGGTGTTTTACAACTTGAAGGTATTAGCCCACAATTAATTGCAATTGCCAAAAATGAAACCGAATTATTAAACAAAGACACGTTTCGATACAGTTTAATTTGGGCATTGGGAAGATGTGGAGAGGAAACGGTTTTGCCTTTATTAGATACCTTAATTAAAACCGATGAAAAAGATTATATCAAGCGACTAACCCTAGATGTTTATTTAAGATTGGCCCAAAAGGGGGCAAAAAAAGATTTATTAAAAGCCATTAAAGTTTTATTACCGAAGGAGACCATTGATATTTTAACCAAAAGTAAATTAGCCAATTTATCAACTGACCAACTTAACATCCTGTTTTCGGCTGAAAATAGTCAAGCATTAACCCCACTTTTTGCTTGCTATTTGTTGAGTACAGAAGAAAAGGCATTACGTCCTGCAATCCTGGAGTTATTAAAAAACATTCCTTTTCAATACCCCTATTTCCAATCCATCCGCTATATTTTCAAGTCCGCTGAATTTCGGAATGATTTTGAAGTATTAGGTATTTTAGGGTATCGTTTAGATGTCGAAAGTAAAAGTTATGACACTCGTTTTAAATGGCATTATAATCGAAAAACATGGGAACACATTAAGGAAAGAGTATCTAGTAAAAAAGCTGCTTTTTCTAACTTAACCAAAGCTTATTTTCAAAAAAGAATACTTCGGAATCTACGTTTATTAGCAGAACAAGAATCGCCAGATTATTGTGCTTATGCGGCTAATTTACTAAGTTATTATAAAGATGAAGAGACCGCTTATCGAGAAGAAAGAATTGGTCGATATGTCTATCAAAATGGACGGTCTAATTATATTCGCAACAACTATAAATACTACAAAAACATTTGTTTTCCTTGGATAACTAAATCCGCACCAAATGATGCAGTAAAAATTATCTGGAAAAGTTCAAAATACAGCATTGAAGCACCCTTTTTTGACCGTTTAGGCAACAGTCAATCAATACCTTTTGCTGAATTATGGGAACAAAATCCCAATATGGCTTGCCATTTATTACAAAATTGCCAAAGCGAAGATGTGGCAGAATTTGCACTAAAAATAGTACAAGCAAACACCCAAGAAAATGACTTAATCACCCAAGAAGTACTACACAATTTATTAAAAAGTCCATTAAACACTGTCACCGCTTACGCTTTGACACATTTAACTAGATTTTTTGACCCAACACAACCAGATTGGCGCATTATTGACACATTGATTCAAGCACCTAATGAAAATGTTCGTAACTACCTATTAACAACGATTACAAAATACCCGACTGTTTATTTTAAAGCCACAAAATTAGCCGAGTTTTTCGCTTTATCCACACAACCCGATTTAGCCCAATGGTTTCAAAAAAATGGTTCCCAATTTGACCTTACGGAAAACAAAAAAACAATTATTTTTGAGCAGTTATTAACTAAAATTCAAACCTTAAAAACGGAATCAACTGCTCGCTTATTGTACCTCAATAGTCAACTGTTTTTCGAAAACCAAATGCAAAAATACCCCATTGAAAAAACAGCGATTTTATTAAATCATGCTTTAGAAAATGTGCAATTATTAGGCGCAGACATTTTATTAGCACAGAAAACAAACATTGAAAGCATTCCCGAAGCAACTATTCTAAAAATGATGGAAGCGGCCTTCCTTTCTATTCGATGCAAAGGCATGGAATTATTTGGCGAAATGCCCGTGGAATTATTACTCCAAAGAAAGGATATTTTAATTAGCATGGCCATTTCTGAAGCACCAGAAATGCGAGCGGCCATCCAACCAATCATTGCTAAAACAGCCAAAGGAAAACCAGCGTGGACGACTCAATTATTACAATTCTTTGTCCCCATTTTATTACAAAAAGAAACTTATGAAGGGTTACACCGAGATACCCTTGAATTATTAGTCAAACATTTAGGAGACAAACTACACTTATTACCTAAACCAACCATTTGGAAACTGATTCAATCGCATTATAAAGAAGCCAATTTATTAGGCATGGAACTGCTGCAATATGTGGACTTTGCCGAGGCTTCTTTAAGCGATATTATCAGCTTAGCAAACCACGAAATGCCAACGATTCGTCAATATTGTTTAGATTATTTTAATAATAATATTGGCAGAGTGCGCTACGAATCGGTAGAAGCGCTACGGTTATTGGATGTAAAATGGGCCAATTGTCGCCAATTTGGTTTTGCCTTCTTTGACCAACATTATAAAGCAGGTGATTGGTCCCCCGAATTATTGGTCAGCACCTGTGATAGTACTCGACCAGATGTACAGGAATTTGGCAAAAAAATGATGGTGAAATTCTTTGATGAAGGCAAAGGCGAAGCTTATTTGATGCAACTCAGTCAACATCCAAATGTATCTTTGCAATTATTTGCGACTAATTATTTACAAGATTTTGCCGCTGGAAAATTGCCCAATTTTATTCAGCTAAAACGATACTTCAAAACCGTGCTTTGCGGACTCTATAAAGGTGGCACCACCAAAAAACGCATCTTTGATTTTATGGAGTCAGAGGCCCTAAATAACAAAGAAATTGCTGGCCATGCAGTCGAGATATTGAATGAAGTCGCATTGACAGTGGCAATACGAGATAAGGCGCGATGCATTCAAGTTTTGCATCGGATTCGGCGGGCTTATCCTGAATTAGGGTCTGTTTTAGAGATTGAAACTGTTAGCACTTAATTTGTGTCGATATTTCAAGTCTCCAGACTTGGAATCTATATCTCGTCGTCTCCTGACGACCGCTATTAAAATTAGACCAGAAGTTACTAGTCGTCTGGAGACGACGAGATGTCCGTT
>CALFWI010000394.1 GCA_937928615.1 uncultured Saprospiraceae bacterium
GGAGGGGTTAAACAAGGCAAACAGGTAGACGCGATTCGGAGAGGTGTTCATATTTTAGTGGCTACGCCTGGTCGATTATTGGATTTAATTAGTCAAGGTCATATCAGCTTAAAAACAGTCAAAGTCTTTATTTTAGATGAAGCCGATAGAATGTTAGACATGGGTTTTATCAATGATATTAAAAAGATTTTACCCATGCTGCCAAAGGAACGACAATCCTTATTTTTCTCGGCAACCATGCCTTCGAATATTGTAAAGTTATCTCGACAAATTCTAAAAGACCCTCAAAAAATAGAGGTAAGCCCCGTTTCTTCTACCGCAGAAACCATTCAACAGTATCTTTATTATACCAATCGAACCACCAAGAAAAACTTATTGTCTCATATTTTAAAAGATGAAAAAATCAATCAAGTATTGGTCTTTTCTAGAACTAAAAGAGGCGCTGATAGAATTGTCAAAGATTTAAAGAAAAAACGCATTGAAGCTGCCGCTATTCATGGTGATAAAGCCCAAAACCAACGACAAAAAGCCTTA
This sequence comes from uncultured Saprospiraceae bacterium, assembly GCA_937928615.1. GTDB lineage: Bacteria > Bacteroidota > Bacteroidia > Chitinophagales > Saprospiraceae > JAFMDF01. The sequence continues at coordinate 535 of CALFWI010000394.1, forward strand.
AAAGCTTTTAAGGCAGGGGAAATTAGAGTCTTAGTCGCTACCGATATTGCTGCTAGAGGAATAGATATTGATAAATTGCACTACGTCATCAATTATGATGTCCCCAATGTAGCAGAAACTTATGTACACCGTATTGGTCGTTCAGGAAGAGCTGGGGAAGAAGGTATCGCTATTGCGATGTGTGAACCAGAAGAAAATGCCTTCGTCAAGGATATTGAAAAACTAATCAAGCAAAAGATAACGGTCATTAAAGACCATCCTTTTCCACAAACGGAGAAACCGATGACCGATGCCGAGAAAAAAGAATGGAATAAGGAAAAACAACGACGCAAACAGGAATTCTTTTCCAATCGAAAGAAAACGAAATCTGGTGGAAATGGTTATGGTCGGTCTAATCGGAGAAGGTAAAAAACAGTAGACAGTGGCAGTAGATAGTTAAAACCGTAATTTTCAACAATCAAATTTTGCAAAAAACATAGTTATTAGAAGTTATTATAAATAAGACTTTAGGTCAGCCCGTTCGATAATAACCTCTAATAACTTTTGCAAGCTACGCAAAAACCAATTGCTTCAAATAATCCGCTCCATCTTTAGCACATGCCATAGGCGTCGTATTATCATAGCGTTCTTGCTCCATGATAAAGTATTCCATCCCATTATCTTTAGCCGTTTTTAAGATTTTCGGAAAATCAATGATGCCTGTACCTAAGGTACAAGTGGCTCTTTGTTCCTCCATACCAATCCCTTTCATACGGTCTTTTACATGACATAATTTAAATCGACCTGAGTATTTTTTCAAGTATTCCTCTGGGTCAGCGCCACCTGTTACGACCCAATAAATATCCATTTCATGGTCAACCAATGCGGGGTCTGTATTATCCATAATAAAATCATGTGGAATCATACCAGAAAAAGCCTTGAAAGAATAAGCATGGTTATGATAAGCAAAACGAATTCCATTTTTGCGACAGATTTCGCCGCAAGCATTAAATTTATCGGTTACTTTTTTCCAGTTTTCTACACTTGTTTGCGGGCCAATATAGGGGCAAATCAAATATTTCATACCAATCTCTGCTGCATGTGCCGCTTTTTCCTCAAAATTTTCGTTGATATTCGCATGCGCAGAAATCATATTTAATCCCAGACCATCCAAATATTTTTTAAATTCGGTGTGAGGCATATTCCAAAACAACCCTTGTGGCCCATCATACCCCTCGATTTGCTTAAAACCATAGCCTGCCAATGCTTCTAAAGTCGCCTTGGGGTCTTCTGTAATAACATCTCTAAGGGTATATAATTGTATTCCAAATTTATCTAAACTTGGTTTGGGGGTAACTGGTGCAGTAGTTGCGGCAGCACCACCAGTCGCCGCTTCCTTTCCGCCTGATTGGCAAGCCCATTGAGGCATTAATAAGGAACCTGCTGCTAATAGTCCAGCATTTTGTAGAAAAATACGACGCTTATTTTGCATAGCCTTTTCGTTTTTGATTAATAAAAAAGCTAAGGTAAGTAAACAATTTTCATTTTTCAATTTAAAATTTTTAAAATCAAGAAAATAGCATCGTACTTTTGCCAATATGGCTACTTATATCGTTTATAAACCTTTTAACATGCTTTCTCAATTTACTAAAGAAGCACCCCATCATATTACCCTAGCTGATTTAGGGTATAATTTTAATAAAAATGTTTATCCTGTGGGCAGATTGGATGCAGATAGCGAAGGTTTATTAATCTTGACCGATGATAAAAGCTTGAATGCTAAATTGTTAAATCCTAAAAACAAACAACCTAAAACTTATTGGGTGCAAGTAGAAGGTGCGCCAAAGGAAACAGATTTGCAGCCTTTAAAAAAAGGCTTGATGCTTAAAATCAAAAAAAAGATGCACCATACCGCTCCTGCAAAAGCTTTTCTGCTCCCAGAAACGCCCAATTTACCGCTACGCAATCCACCCATTCGATTTAGAAAAGCTATCCCAACTACTTGGATTAGTTTGACGATTACAGAAGGTAAAAATAGGCAAGTTCGGCGAATGTGTGCGGCTATTGGATTTCCTGTGTTGCGACTGGTTCGAGTAGGTTTGGCGGGATATCAGTATGGAGAAGATAGATTAAAAGAAATGGAAATCGGTGACGTAATCTCTATAACTATGAAATAAGGAAAATCTGTTAAATCCCTTTTTAGAAACTGTTCGGTTAACTGTGTTTGCACAAAATTTTAGGTTTGAAAACCAAGGGCTTAACTGCCTACTGCCACTGTTTACTGCCTACTGTGCCTTTTTCGGTATATCGCCTACCCATCCGCTTTGCGGTTCACTCGCTTGACCTTCTCGTCCGCAAGCGGTTCACAAACAATGTTTGCTCATACAGGACATTCACCCTTCGGGTTCGCTCACTTATTCCACATAACTCTGCCGCCTAACTAGGGTATAAAATCCATTATCGAGTGCTAAATAGCCATAGTCATAGACAAAATAATAGGTATTTCCATTTTTAGTCTGGTAAATATTGGTAAAATAACTAAACTTAAAACCGTTGCCTAATAACTTATCTTTGTGAACTTTGGCCTTGCCATCTGGATTTAAATCTGCTAAGACCCTCCGATTTTTTCGTAAAATATTATTGATATTCCGAACAAAATTTATGGCGTCTCGGTTGAGTTTATTATTGGCAGTACTGCGGCAACTAGTAGAGCAATATTTTTTATCTGCCCGCCCCATAAATTCTTCTTTACATTCTAAACAATGTTTTTTCATAGTACTATAAAAATGGTAGTTTTCTTGATTTCATTTAAATATTGTTCCAAAATGCTAAAAAAATAACAGTTTTTCCTAATTATAGTGGAATTTAATGCCCAAATGCAGTATTTTTAAACCTAATTACGGATTTATCTCATCAATTTTACACTTTACAACCTACAAGTTTAGAAACCCTTCACAAATCAATTATTGAGAAGGTATTCCTTTTTTGGAATATTTAATGCTATTAAACACGCATGTGTTTTTTAATTATTTTCTTAATATCCTAAAAAATTCCCTTCACCTAATCTTTACTCCTATTAC
>CALFWI010000395.1 GCA_937928615.1 uncultured Saprospiraceae bacterium
CATCGGATTTTCAACAAGTAATGGAACAAGCAAGTGGTAAAAAATTGACCACCTTTTTTCAACAATGGTTATATCGAGCGGAATTACCTCGACTGGACATTACTTGGGATAAACCGAAGAAAAAACGATTGCGATTAAAAATTAAGCAAACCCAAAATGGTGCAGCTTTTGATTTGCCATTGGATATAGCAGCGATTAGTGCAGATGGAAAAACGACAAAAAAATGGACGACTCGAATTACAGAGAAAGAAATGACTGTAACCTTAAAGTGTAAATTTACACCAGAACGGGTGATAGTTGACCCTGATACTTGGTTGTTGTTTACTGCGAGGGTTAACAAAAAATCTAATTAAGCTTTAAAAAATCCGTTGTCCATATTTATTTACAACGGATAATTAAAGGACAACGGATTTAACTATCTTTAATTTTTTATTAGAACTTCAAGACTGAATATGCAATCAACTATCAATCATTATCCGACAAAAAAGAAAAGCCTTTTAGCTCAAGAAATTCTAGCCAAACTCATCGCTTTTCCTGTACTAGGCGGCCAAAGCAATGATTCCATAGCTGATTGGATAGAAAATTACTTAACAGAGTATGACATTCCTTTTCATAATGTCTATAATGCCGAGCGGACCAAACGTTGTATTCATTGTCGAATTGGTCCTGCGGTGGATAATGGGGTCGTCCTTTCTGGGCATACGGATGTCGTGCCAGTAGAAGGACAAGATTGGCAAACCGACCCTTTTAAAATGGTTGAAAAAGCAGGTAAATTATATGGTAGAGGGACTTGTGATATGAAAGGGTTTATTGCCTGTTGTCTGGCTTGTTTACCAGAAATGATGGCGGCGGATTTAAAAAAGCCTATCTATTTTGCTTTTTCTTATGATGAAGAAATTGGTTGTTGGTCAGGACATGCTTTAGCTAAATCTATTATGGATACTTATGAGGAAACGCCTCGTTTTGCCATCATTGGAGAACCTTCTGAAATGGAGGTGATTACAGGGCAGAAAGGAATGGGAACTTTGGAAGTCGTATTGGCGAGTAGAGGCGCCCACAGTAGCAAAATTTATACGGAAGCAAGTACTATCTATGAAGCCGCAAAATTGGTCAATTGGTTAGAAAATAAGATGGAGGAATTGATTTTGAATGGGGAAAAGGATACACGATTTACACCGCCTCATTCTACTTTGCATGTAGGCAAATTTCATGGAGGAATTGCCCATAATATAGTTGCCGATAAGTGTACGATTGTTTGGGATTTAAGAACCTTACCGAAAGATAATGCCATTGCCATTATGGGGGAATTTAAGGATTATTGTGCCGAACGGGTCGCTATTATGCGAAAAAAAGTACCTGAATTTAATATTACCAGTAAAGAATGGTTTCCTTTCGTTGTTCCTTTAGATACACCAGATGATGCGCCTGTGGTAAAATTTGTACAACAATTAACCGATTCTACCATTATTAATGCGGTGTCTTATGCTTCTGAGGCTGGACAATTTGCAGCGGAAGGTTTTGAAGCAGTTATTTGTGGGCCTGGGTCTATTGAACAAGCACATCGAGCGAATGAATTTATTGAGATGGAGCAATTAGAGAAAGGGGTCTTGTTTGTGCAAAAATTAATAACCAAACTTAGTTAGCATATAAAAAGTCATCATAACCAGCGAAATTAGCGTCAAAAAATGCAATCAAAAATCCATCAATTCTGGCAATGGTTTACCCATAATGAAGCCATTTTTCGCAACGAACAAACCGCAGAAAAGGCCAAAGAAATGTTGGATAATCAAATCCTTTCTTTTGGTAGATTTGCTTGGGGAATAGACAAAGGTTTACAAAAATCTTATGCGTTTAGATTTTCTCCGAATAACGATAAACAGTTACTAGGGATTAGCCAGCAAATTGTCAAATTAGCACCGAATTTACCGATGTGGGAATTCGAATATTGTCTGTCAGCAGAACCAGATTGGGATTTTAAATTCCAAATGTTGAATAATCTAATTGTTTTACAGACTTTTGATGCGACACAATGGCAATTTATCCTAATTGAAGAAGCAGATTATCGAGTTAGTATAGAAATTAGAGCGGATAATTTAGACACTTTAGATATGGATGATAAAATGATTGCCACTAGTCGAGCGGTGAATAAATTAATTGGAGAGGAATTGCGGATAAAAGAAGTGTATTCGGTTAAACCTGTACATCGTTTTGACCCCAGAGATGAAGAATGGGTTTACCCAATGTCGGAATTTAGAGAACGATTTCTCTACTTTATTGAATAGACTAGTTGCTGGTGACAAGTTGCTAGTTGCCCACTGTAAATTAGCATTAGTATCTGGCAAGTAAAAACTACTAACCATCAACTAAAATTATGAAAAAGATTACCAGTTTAACCTTTTTATTTGTTGTGTCTTACCTAACACTCCAAGCCCAGCAAGTAGAATCTTACGATTATTTTCGACAAGACAAAGACATGATTTCCCAAGGCGTACAAGCTATTCTAACTTGTAATGGCTTATTTACGTCCAATCGAACGATAGAACAGGTTTATGATAATGAATTAAAATATTTACCACAACCGATTGGTACGGCAAAAGGAGGAGACTATAAAATAGATTATGACCGAAAAACAGTAGCGATTGGCGTACCCGGAGGCGTACCTGTCATGCGAGCAGTTTATCGAGAAGGAATAGGTTGTGTGATGTTAGCGCCTGACCAAACTTTTGAAGTCATTGCCGATTTGCCCATTCAAACTTTGCCGACTTTAACGGAGGATGCAGCTAAAATAGCTTGGCCTGATGGTGATTTAGTGCCAACTATTAATTTGCCAAAAGGGGTAAAAGCAACGGAATTATTAGCGGCTTCTGATTGGTCTTTTAATCGGAGTACACCAGAGCAAAATACCTTGAGTTTAATCGTTGTGCATAAAGGAAAAATTATCCATGAACGTTATGCGGAAGGGATAAATAAAGATACAAAAACTCGAACTTGGTCAACGGCTAAAAGTATTGGTGCTACCTTATTTGGTATTTTATCCGACCAAGGAAAAATGCATTTAGATAAGCCGCTTGGGTTCGATTGGTTACCAAAAATAAAATCGCCTGGGATAAATGACCCTAGAAATGAAATTACTTTGCGACATGTATTGAATATGTCTAGTGGATTATATAATGTGGATAGTCATGTACGGCGAGCCGAATATTCCACAGGTTCTGGCTTAGCTTATTGGGCAGGGGCAAGTTCCGTTAAAGGCGCTTTAAATCGAGGATTAATTCGGAAGCCAGGGACTTATTGGGATTACGAAAATTATGAGACTTTATTAGCGGTTTATGCGATGAAAAAAGCTTTAGGAGAAGATGCTAAAACCTATATGGAATTTCCAAGAAAAGCTTTATTAGATAAAATAGGGATGCGCAATACTTTTTTAAGTACCGACCGTTTTGGCGATTTTATTTTAAGTAGCCAAGTGTATACGAATGCTAGAGATTTAGCTCGATTTGGTATTTTATACCAACAAAACGGCATGTGGAATGGGGAACGCATTATCTCTGAAGACTGGATAAAATTTGTCCGAACGCCTGCCCCTTCTACTGCTGAAATAGGCAATTTTTATGGCGGCCAATTTTGGTTAGTACCTGACGATAGAACAGATGTTCCTAAAGATGCCTATGCTACGGCAGGCAATCGGGGGCAATATGTGATTATTGTGCCTTCTCATGATTTGGTCATTGTGCGTCGAGGATTGGATTATGGGCGGCAAGGATTTAATCGTTGGGATTTGACTCGGGAGGTTTTGAAGGCTTTTGAATAATTAAAACATCTATTATGCATGAAGTAATAATTCCTAAGTCAGAATTATTAAGAAAATACATATTAAGTTTTAATATTCTGATGAAGGAAGAGGCGGAAAATGGGCTAAACTATTATGGTTTTCCTCAGAGAGGCATTTCTATTGGATTTCTTAAACAGGCAGAAGTAACAATTGATGGTAATGAATTTATCATCTCAAAGAATGAAGATGAAAAGCCGAAAGCTATTTTATTCAATAAATTTGTCAACCCTGTGAAAATAATTTACAAAGGATATGTAGAGAAAATATCTATTCATTTCACAGAGGTAGGCATTCATTATTTCTTTTATGATTATTTTAAAAAATTTGCCGATGAAATAATTCTAGCTATTGATTTAGAGGTGTTTAATAAGGATTTGCAGACGTTGTTTTTGGTCGATAAGACGCAACAAATTCAGGTTTTAGAATCATTTTTGCTTCGACAATTTAAGCCGATTGCTTTAAATAATATAGAAAAAGCTACTGCATTAATTTGGGAAAATCCATCTATACAAACAAAGGTATTGGCTCAAAAATTATTTTTAGTTGAAAAAACACTAAACCGAAAATTTCAAAAATATGTAGGCTGTACTACGTCCAATTTTAAACGCATTGTACGATTTAAGAAAACAATGGATGATTATTTTGATACGCCTTCCAAAAGCTTGGCCAATATTTGTTATGATAATGACTATTATGATGCTTCCCATTTTTACAAACAAATAACGCAAACTACCAACTTCAATCCTACCGTTTTTTTTAAAAAAATAGAAAAAAGAGGCTTAGAAAATCATATTTATATCATCGACTGATTGTCCTTTTTATACAAGGTAAATTATTTTAATAGGAATACCTTTGTGCGGTAATTCATGATTAGGGGTAGAGGTAGAACAAACTTAGATTTTTAACTAAAACTAAGTATTCAACTGAAACTATTTTTATATTTGTTTTGATAGAGTAGATGTTCCCATCTGGATATTTCAGTATTTATATGATTTACTTGTCGATAAGCTATTCAAATACTTATTGGAAACGAATCTTGTTAATCCTGTCTAAAAAACCAAATTAATTCTATCCAAATATTAAAAGACATTTATTGTTCAATACCTTGGTGGAAGGTATTATTAAAAATAAAGTCTGTTCTACGCTCTATAGAAAGATGAATTATTTTTTTACAACTACTTGTTTACTTATCAGTTCACCGTCCAAATTAAAATGGACAAAATAAGAACCAGCAGGTTGGTTATCCGAATTCCATTGGAATTGATGTACTCCGCTTTCTAGGTCTTCATTTACTAAATTAAGAACCACTTGTCCAGTGATATTCAGAATATCTACTTTGACGCTTCCTTTTTTCTTCAAATTGAGTTGAATATTTGTGAGTTGTCTAGTAGGGTTGGGGAAAACAGATAAGCCGTGGGCAGGAGATTGAATAGCTTTTTCTGCTTGAGCTAATTTTTGGGCCTTTAATGTTTTTTGCTTAGCCTCTACTGTTTGCCGCCTTTCATTCATTGCCTTTTGTTGCTGCTTCACTTTTTCTTTTTTCAATTGCTTTCTATCCTTTTTTATAGCCTTCCTTTCTTTCTCTTTTGCTTTCATCACCTTTTCTTGTTCTTTTAATCCCTTTTTATTGGCCTTAGTAATAATTTCTACCACTCCATTTACCCCTTCTTCACCGTATTTTTCAATTGCTTTTTCTTCTTTTAAAACAGAAATAGTAGCAATGTCGTCTGGCAAAATATCCATTGTTTCTAGATTTGTTGTGTGGCTAGGTAATTTTTTGCCATCCACTACAAATAAAGGTTTTTTATTATTATTTAGTTTTCCTATTGTGCTTGTCTCTTCATTTTTTTTATCGTTCGATTTAGGTGTACCAACAGCACCATTTAATTTAATGGCCTTTTTTGCCTTTGCTGATTTTTCAGTAGGTTCGTTACCCTTCGTATAAATCTCTACTACACCATCTTTTCCATCTGCGCCATATTTTTCAAGAGCAGCTTTGCCTTTAAGGACACTCATCACCCCAATTTTATCGGTATCTAAATCTTTCATTTCTTGCTGAGACACTTTTCCATCAATGACCATTAATGGCTTTTTATCTGGATTATCAGATTTTAGTGTAAAGGAATTGCCTTCAATTTTTCCTGTTATTGTTTTGTTCTTAGATGCTGCTTTTGGTTCATAGTCTTTGGTATAGATTTCAATAACGTCATCTTTACCTTTATCGCCATATAATTTAATTGCCGTTTCTCCTCCTATTACATTTATGGTCGCAATATCATCAGGATCTATATCTTCGACCGCTAGTTTGGAAACTTTACCATTTACTATGACTAAAGATTTTTTAGCACTAGTTGCTACATGTAATTTTTCTTCTTTTTCTTTGAGGATTACCTCAGGATTTGGATTTGCTTTTGCTTTTGTATTAATATAAACGACCCCATCACTAGCATCTGGACCAAACATAGCCATTGCTTTATCTTCTTTGAAAACATTAATAGAGTGGACTTCTTCGGAAGGAATGTCTACTAATAAAGTACCTTCGCTATCAATTTTCCATTTGTGATAAATTTCATTATTTAGGTAAATAATCGGCTTTTTACCTTTTAATGTTTTCAAAGTCAATAAGCCATCTTTCATTTTTAAATCCAAAGATTCCCCTTGATTGGCATTAAGTCGAAATCCTTTGGACGTATTATTTGTCAATTGTTTTAATTCCTGTGTTTTTACATGTAATTCCTTTTTTAGCGCTCCCGCTTTTAATTGCAATGCCTCTAATTTAGCTTCATTTTTTAATCCATGCTCTTCTTTTTCGGTTTTTAAGGCATTGACATTTTCGTGTAACGCTTTTTCTAAAGTGATTAAATCAGATTGCAAGGTTACTACTTTGGCGACTGTATTACTAGCTACTTTTTTAGGCAAACTATCCTGTGCAATAATCGGAAGGCCTGAAATAATTGAAGGCGATGCTTGGTACTTTGGATAAAACGCCATCATCCCTCCACTAAAAAGCAATAGTAGTAAAGCGGCGACACTATTTCGTAGTGTAGCGGAAGGTTCTTTTTGGCTAAATAATCTATATATTCTTTTGGAGAAGTCTCCTGTATTTCCAGTTGCGGACATAGCTAATTTTGTTTTAAATGAATAATGTTGACCCTGAATTTGAGTCAAAGTTTTTGCATAAAGCATGGGGTTATGCCGAAGGTTCATGACCCTATCGTCACAACAATACTCTCGTTCTAAGCGAACTTGCTTAGACATCCACCAAATTAAAGGATGATAAAAAAACAATACTTCTATTCCTGATTGTAATAAGTTGACTACATAGTCATTTCGCTTAATATGCGCCAATTCATGTAATAAGAGCACTTCAATTTGTTCGTCCGATAAGTGGGTGAAAAGACTTACGGGTAATAGAATAATCGGTCGAAAAAATTGATAAGTAATGGGGGATTCAACTAAATTGGATAAACGAACTTTAATCGGTCGCTGAATACCAGTTAGTTGTTGTAAGGTTAACAGTCGGGTGCTCCAAACGCTTGGTAATAAGGTAATTCCATGATTAGAAAACTGATGTAGTCGAAACAATCCTACCAATATTCTAGAAGCAAAAAACAGAATGCCAATGAACCAAAAAACGGCTAAAAATGGCATGAATGGAGTGATCCATTTAGTTGATTGTGCTTCGATTTCTCTAAAATAAGAGGATTGTGAAAAATGTCTGATTGCGGACGTGATTTCTGGAGCACTATCATTGACGGAGGTCTTACGAATAGATGGATGATTAGCAAAACTAACCTTATCTAAAGTCTCTGAAAAAGTATGTGTACTCCAAAAAGTAGCGACCAATAAAGCACTGATTCCCAAAGCATAACGAATAGTTGCATCGGATTTGGAAGTCCAGTTGAGCAATAGTTTTAAAACTAGCGCAATGATTGTTATTTGCCAAATAGAATGTACTATCGTCCAGCCTAATAATTCGGCTATAGCTTGAAAAGC